>REDW01000070.1 GCA_007693325.1 Spirochaetaceae bacterium | reverse complement strand
CCCGCCCTGCAACAGCTCGTCGAGCGCGACTCCCTGTAGCGATTCAGACGGCACCTCGAACAACAGCGATGCCTCCTCGTTCACACAATGCACCGTGCCTCGATTGTTGACGATCAGCACAACGTAGCCGGGAAACGCGGTCAACGCAATCTCTTCCAACCGCGGCGGGGCGGTCAGGAACTGGAAGCGGTCAACCAGGTAGCCAAAACACAGCAGCCACAGCAGCTTGAACAAGAACACGCCCGCCTGCGACGGCACGCCAAACAACAGCGGCACGATAACCACCTCTGCGAAGGTGATTACCATCAGGATTACCACCGAAACTCCGAGCATGCGAAACACGCGCCTTTCGCGCACGGTGGCGGAGGCGGCCGCCCGCTTGAAATAGACCACTACTGCCAAAACGTAACAGGCAAGCCAGAGCACCAGCATACCGAAAAACGCCGCCGAGCCGTAGTGGTGGTTTAGCTGCCACCTCCCGTCCACCAGTGCGAACTCACGCACGTAGTCGTTGTGCAGCCAGAAGAGCGCGGCCGAAACCAGGCAGGGAAGGTAAATGAGGTAGACAAGCCGGTAGCGCCGTGGGGTTGTGTCGGTAACCGCGAGCGCAAAGTGCAGGAACGCACCGAAGTGCAGCAACTGGAACAGGTTCCCGACCAGAAACAGGCGTCGAAAGCTATCCAGCTCGACGGTCGCAAATGCAAACACCGCGATGACGGACCAGGTTCCCAGGAACGCCGACATCAACACAAACGCCTGTCGAGCACGGGAAGCGCTATCGCGGCGTATCACCAGGTAGCCGAGGAGCAACGAGAGGAACCCGGTTAACGCTGCAATGGTCACCATCTCGGTGGCTCCCTCGGCCGGGGTGATGCGGCTCTCAGCGCCTGTGTTGCTGCATGCAGCGGGCACAGAGGAGGTAACCGCGCGGTTTGCTGCTGTTTGCCGCTATTGTCGCCCGGTTTTGCGCAATGTGCAACCGATTTTTTCGTGCGGTCATTTCCTGGACGCGTCCTTCACTGTCAAATCCGCATATTATCCGGTAGGACCTTTCGGGCAGGACGCCCGAATGGAAGGCGGTAGCAACCACGATGAGAATCTATGCGTTCCACAACCAGCATGATCTGCTCTACACGAATCAAAGCAGATTGTGGCTGCGGGCTGAATCCAGCAGCTGCTTGTTCCAGTAATTGGCAGAAAGGAAGGACCGTTTGTCGCGGTATTCATCGATCCGACTGCTACGCTCCTGCATGTACTTCACCGACTTCCCGAGCACCGTCAGCGGGTCCTCACGATCCGAACCGGGGGAGTACGGCAGGATTATGCTGTAGAGGTAGTAGTAGAGTCGATTGTACGGGTCTGCCGCGGATATCTTCTCCTTGCGTGTCAGGTAGTGAAACTCGGCAATCCCCTGGTCGGGATCACCGGTGAGAGCCAGCAGATAGGCACGGAACGACTTGACAAGGTGCCCCAGCACACTGTCTCCGCCAGTGACGCCAATCGCGCGGTCCTCAATCGACGCAAAGCCGCTACTCCACTCAATCTGCTCAGGAGAACGGAACAACGCAGCGCTCTGCTCGGCAGCACTACCGATCTCGGCCAACGCCTTGTCCGGTTCACCCTTGCGCTCGTGCGCTTCAGCACGGAAAAAACGCACCTCGTCGGTTGCCGGCAGCTGCAACAGAGCCAGCAGAGCGCTGTCGCTGTCACCAAGATAGATCAGACAGCGTGCAATCCAGGCGCGCAGCACGCGTTGGGCTTCGCTGACGCGGTACATGACTGCATCGCATAATGCCTGCTGAAACTGTGTCAACGCCTCGCGGTAGTATCCGAGCTCAAAGCGGACACGCCCGTGCAGTAGTTGCAGAAACAGCTCAGCTTCACGCAGCCCGAGAGCTGAGCAGCGGTTGCGCAGATCATCAATTTGATCTGCAACACGAGTCAGCTCACCGCCCAGAAAGAGGCACACCAGCTCGGCGCTGCGCGCGCGAAGCGTAGGGTAGTCATCGTGCGTCGCTCCGCCCGGCGGCCGTGCCATGATGAAGTAATCGCGCGCGTCGCTCAGTTTCTCTTGACCGAGCAACAGCTGGCCAAATTCCAGGTTGGCCCGCCCGATTCCGTTGCTGTCGCCGCCTTCTTGATAGAGCATGATGGCCCGCTTGCACAGTGCCACCGCCTGCGGCCGGTTGCCGCGGGCGATCACATAGCGTGCGTGCTCAAGCGTTGTATCCGCCTCAACCGACCGCTCGAATGCGGTTCTTCCATGGAAGGCACTGCGTGATTCCCAGAGACGATCAGCTCGCACCTGATCACCGAGAAGCAAGGCATGGCGCAACTCGGCGCCGGCGAGGATCTGTCTCACCAGCTGCGGGTTGCCGGCGCGCGCCGCCAGGTCGGCACCACTGTTCAGTATCTTTGCCGCGCGCTCGAAGCGGCGCGCATCCAGCGCATGGCGCAGCAGGTCACGCAGAGCGGGAATCCAGTCGTCAGCGCTGCTCAGCACCGTTGACAGCAGCGAAGGCGTAAGGCGCGCCTGGCGGGCATCCACAACCGTCAGAAGTGTACGCCCCACAGCGGCCTCGAGGCGTTTGCGGTCACTGCCGCATGAGCTGAGCACAGCTTCGCGCACGCGCGTGGTTTCCACAAACATCGACTCTGCATCGCGCATCAGTCCGAGCGCCACCAGCCGGCGGGTCACCTGGCGTAACCGCAGCTGCTCGTAACCCAGACGGGCGCTTATCTCAGCCACCAGTGTACCCACGCACTGGCCGCCTAGAAGAGCCGCAATTGCCAGGATTTCGCGCTCGTCCTGATTCAGCCGTTCGAGCATCGCGCGAGCCTCGCTCTCCTCTGCTTGCTGCTTGACATCAATCCGCGTTGAGGCAGCGTGCTCGAGTGCGTCCTGTACGTTGACAAAGTGGAAGTAGAGCTCGAGCGGAAGCCCGCGGGTTCGCCTGCAGCAATCGGCGATACGTATGTGCCGTTCGGCCGCTTCGCTCAGAAAGCGCACTGCGTGATCGGTGACTTCATCCGCCCCAAAGAGGGGCAACTCATCGTGAACCGTTGCAATATCGGCCAGCCCGACGGGGACTACCGGCTTGACCGAGGTAGCCAGGATCAGCGGCGCAAACTCAGCGGCCACGCGATCGTAAACTCTGCGCAGCAGGCGTACCGCGTCCAACGGAAAAAGATCTACGCTCTCCATCACAATCACCGGTGGCAGAAGATCGCGCTTCAGGGCCCGAAACAGAGCCGTCAGGTAGAGTGCCCACGCTGCCAGCACATCGGCTTCGACACCGTCAAACAGGCCGAATTGTGTTGGAGATTCGGCTATATGGCGCAGCGCTCCTTCAACCGCGCGCCAGAGTTTCAACTCATGTGGATGAAGCAGTGTTGTCACATGCGGCAGAAAATCGACCGCAATACTGTTGGCAATCGGCCCCACCGACTCATCCTCGCGCTCCGACGGATAGAGCGTTACCCAGCGTTCGTCGCAGGCGCTTCCGTAGAGCGCGCGCAGCACGTGGCGTGCGTTCTCTCGCGCGTAGACACGATCCCTGCAGCTGATCAGCGCGATTCCGGGGCGCGGCTCTGCATTCAGCCACGGCTCGATGCGGTCGAGCATTGAAGCGATAAAGACTTCATTGCGCATGAAATCGGCGCAGTCGGATAGCTTGTGCGACGATGTCCGCACCGCGCTTTCGACGCGCAGAAAGTCGCCGTGTTGCGACACATCGGCCTCGGCGGCCAGCACCGGAGAACCTTTTGGACCGATCCAGACGCTGCGTTCTTCGGTGAGCCGGCCAAGACAGTTGCGCAACCGGCGCATGACATCGCCGGGTTCGTCGTTTGCCAGATACTCCAGCACAATGCTGAAATCGGTCAGCTCGTCCTGGTAGCGCTCCAGCTCGGCGTGCAGGCTGAATGCGGCTTCCAGCATCTGGCGATGATCAGGTTCCGCACTGCCGGCGAAAAGGTAGAGAAAGACGCCGCCTTCGCGGCGCAGCCGGGTTGCCCCCGATCGTGCCAGTGTTTGATCGACCAACGCAACGAGATCGTGAACGATGTTTGGCCGGATTCTTTCAAGTTGTCGGAACCCGTCGAGATGCACAAAAAGACAGAACATGGTGACTCTGTTTCAGTCTCGGCTGATTCAGGCGTGCGGTTGAGGGCTAGATCATCAACCCTCAAACGTCTCGGCGCTCTGATCAACCTCCGCCAGGCCACGCGTGTCTATATCACCACGGTAGTCGACGCCGTATATGCGGTCAAAGAGCTGCTCCATGTGCCCGAGCTGCATATCGGAGAAATGAACCCCGTGGTAGACGCGCTGCTCGTCATCGTACTTGCGCATGATTCTGCCCTTGGCCGGCAGCGTCATCTCATCCAGCTGGATACGCAGTCCGATCTCGGAATAGAGCCCGAGGTCGAGCGCACCGGCAGCGTGGCTGAAAAGCAGCCCTGAACCGCTGATATCAATAAGCTGCGCTTCCTGGAAAGCCTGCTCCTGCTGTTCGGCACTGAAGTATCCGTTTGCCTGCAGCGAATAGGAGAACACGCGCGCAAATGAGCGCAGGAACTCGAGATCGGAAGGTGCAAATTCTGCGTCAGCTTCTGTACCTTTCATCAGGTAGAGGTATCCCACTACGTACTGGTGGTAGAGAATCGGGCAGTACACCTCGGCTGACAGACGCTTTCGCTGGCGCTGCTGCAACAGCTGGTTATATTGCTCGACGAGCGACGGATCGTTGTCGCGAGCGATCTCCTCGATATGGCGCGTCAGTGCCAGGCGTTCGCGTACGGCAACGCTTAACCCGTGCGGCGGTCCATCCCACGGCGGCAGCATCAGAATCCGGCCGCTGAGGGCAACGATCCGCTCCGGCAAAGACTCCGGACGCCGCTCGCGGAACATGACGATACGGTTTTCAGCGGCAAGAGCTTCGGCCTGATCGCGAAAGCTGCTGAGAAGACTCGAGATCTTCCGAGCATCAAAACCAAGGTCAAACTGCGGCTCCTCAACCGGGTCAAACATCTCCGAAGCCGGGTAGTTGAGCGTCATGGCCGAACCGTGCACAATCAGCGAGACGGCAATTCCCTCGGGATTCACGATGCGCTCGAAACCGCGTGCGAGGTCGCGGTGCAGTACGTCGGGTTGGCGCAGCCGAATCACGTCCTCTTCAAGCTCCAACACTCGTGAGCGAAACGTCATCGGTTGACCGCGAAACCGAAAGAACGCCACGGCGGTACGCCGCTCTTCGGGCTGGCGGTAGTCACCGCGATCCGGCTTGAACGCCACGTAACGGTTGGTACTCTCTACCAGCCGCGTCGCAATTCTCTGCGTACCGATATGCAGCTCCACCGGAAGCCGCTTGTCGCGGATGTTGCTGAAGATAAACTCTTTCTCTACGTGCCGAATCTCCTGCGCCATATCCTCAGCTCCATAATGTTGCGATCACGGCCCGACCAGCGGTGACCGGTCGATCCACGGTTCCACCCTCTGGGTGCGGGGATGATACGCTTCGCGCAGCAGCCCCAGATCCAGCAGGATGTCCGAAATATACCAGCCGTCACCGCGGTTTTCCAGCACAATGTCTCCCGTTGCTCTGCCGGTCCGGGTTATCAGGCGGACTACCACCGTGGCCTCGTATGAATCAACCCATCGGAACTGCCCAAGCCGCAGTTGCAGCGTTTGATCCCGGCCGTTCAGATCATCGGCGAGCATCCGCTGCAGCCGACGTCGCTGTGACTCCAGCACGTGTCTGTTGATGGTTTCCTCAAGCTCAGCCAGCCCGTCAAACAGGCTTTCAGTACGGCTGCGCACCGCGGCACGCGCCACGCTATCGGCGGCACGGTCGGGAAGCTCGCCGATCTCTGCGTCGTACGGCGCCCATCGGCGCAATTCGCCCGCACTGAGCACAAACCGCGGCGTACGCGCCTCAGGCGGCTGTTGCGAATCTGCGTCAGTCGCGGCGAGTGGCGCGCCGTTGTCTGGACTGGTTTCCGGCTCGGCGGTACGTTCAACAAACTCGCGTTCCAGCTGCGGCCCGGCTGCAGCCTCCTGCTGTGTGCGTCTCTGGCAAGCGCTGCTTAGAAGCAGCAGCAGGACCGGCAGCAGTATCAGCGGTGCAATTCTGGAGCCGGTCCCGCAGCGGTTTGTGAAATAGGCGCGCATACAGTAGTATTGATAGCACATGAGCAGACGCCGGTCTATTGCAGATCACCTCGAAACCGATTACCAGAAGCCGATCCGCGATCCGCTGTGGCGCCACATCTACGTCTCCGAGCCGATCCAGAAGCTGCTCGACGCTGCACCGTGCCGGCAATTGTCGCGCATCAAGCAGCTGGGTCCCGCCTTCCTCGTCTACCCCGGAGCAACCCACACTCGACTGAGCCACAGCCTGGGTGTCTTCGATATCGCGCGGCGCATGATCCGCCGGCTGCTGGCACTGGATGACTTTGACGTCAGCCTCGAGGGCGTCAAGGCGTTTTTGTCCGCAGCGCTGCTGCACGACCTGGGACACTTCCCTTACACGCACAGTTTCAAGGAGCTTCCACTGCTGCAGCACGAGGTCCTCACCGGTCAGCTGGTGCGCGCTGAGCCGATTCGCGGTCTGTTGGCGCATCGGCTGGGCACTGACCCGGAGATGGTAGCTGCAATCGTGGACAGCAACCTGGAAGCCGGCAATCGCAGCGAAGTAGCGCTGTTTCGAACGCTGCTTTCCGGTGCGCTCGATCCGGACAAGCTGGACTATCTCAACCGTGATGCGTATTTCTGCGGTGTGCCGTACGGGATTCAGGACGTCGATTTTATCCTGAGTCGTCTGCGCAGCGATGGCCGTGGTGGCGTTGCCCTGGAGGCCTCCGGCATCTCGGCGGTTGAGAATATCCTGTTCTCCAAGTACCTGATGTACCGTGCCGTCTACTGGCACCGCACCGTACGCGTGGCAACGGCCATGATCAAGAAGGCGGTCTACCAGGCGCTGCAGCAGCAGGTGATCAAACCGCAGGATCTCTATGGCCTCGATGATGACCTGTTCTTCGTTCAGTTTGCCCGCAAAGACTCTGCGCTGTTTGATCTGATCCGCCGCGTCTATGACCGCCAACTGCACCAGCCGGTCTGGGAGACCGCGTTTGACACCGCGGATCCAGAGCACAGCACGTTGACCGATATGCAGCTGCGGTGTCAGCTGGAAGAACGCATTGCGGCGCGTCTCAACCGCCAGTTGAGCCGTCAGGTGGCGCCGCAGGCGGTAATCATCGACGTACCCGAGGACATCAGCTTTGAGGTTGACCTTGCAGTCATAGACTCAGGTGGAGTGTTGCAGAATTACCCGCAATCCGACACCGTGTTCACCGGCAGGGTTGTGGCAGACTTCACTCGCACGCTGCGCCGTCTGCGGATCATGGTCAGCAGCGATATTGCTGCCGATATACCACACCCGGAGCGTCTGCTTGAATCCTGAGATATCGCACGTTGCCGGCGGCGGTCGGCCGTCAGCGCGATTGCGGCGCCTGCTGCGCGATACCGGGCGCGGCATCAACGAATTTGCAATGATCGGCGCCGGCGACCGCGTCATTGTCGGGGTATCCGGCGGCAAGGACTCGCTGACGCTTGCGTTGGCGCTCAGCCTGCGCCGCCGCCACCTGCCGATCAGCTACGAGGTCGAGGCGGTTCACGTCGACTGGCGTGAGCACGCGCTGCCCGCTGAACAGTTGCAGCACTTGCAGGCGTTCTTTGACACCATTGAGGTTCCGTTCCGCTCGATACCAATGTCTATGTTTCCACCCTCGTTCAAGGGACGCTTTGACTGCTACCTGTGCGCGCGCAATCGCAAGCGGGTGCTCTTTGACGTAGCCCGCGAGCGCGAAGCCTCCCTGGTGGCGTTTGGACACCACCTCGACGACATCGTCGAGACAACGCTGATGAACATCTGTTTCCGTGGCTCGTTTGCAACGATGAAGCCGGTGCAGGAACTCTTTGGCGGAGCGCTGCGGATTATCCGCCCGCTGTGCCGCGTCGGCGAGCGCGAGATCAGCGCTATCAGCGACTATCTGCAGCTACCGGTTACTTCGATAGACTGCCCGTTGAAACAGACCAACGTACGTACTGCGCTCAAACCGATTGTGCGCGAGCTGCAGCGTTGCGACAAACGCGTGCGTGAGAATATCTTTCGCGCCGGCTGGAATATCAATTTTGACTATCTGCCGCAGCGCCCCTCTTGATTGCTAACTGCCACGAAGCCTGGTGACAGCGCCGCAGGAGGCACTCAAGCCAGGGCGAAGTTCGACAGATATTCGGGTTTGCGCTTCAAGGGAGTTACCAACCGGCGCAGCCATACCTGT
>REDW01000041.1 GCA_007693325.1 Spirochaetaceae bacterium | reverse complement strand
GTCAAGAACTCGCGCCGCGCGCGCGCTACCGCCGAGGCAATAGCGCGTGAGATTTCGGCACCGCACGAGCCACCGGCGCAGGACGTTGCTTTCGGTTGCCATGTCGGCGTCTGCCTCTACAGCGACGGAGAGGATCAGCGAGAGGAGATTGTCGGCAACGCCTACATCGCACTTGAAGAGTGTGAGTCGAGCCGCAGTACGGTTGTGGTCTACTCCGCCGAGCTGGGAATTCGCTACCGCGAGAAACAGACCATCGAGAAGGAGCTGCGGCGCGCGATCCAGGACGGGTTTTCGGAGTTCACAACCGTGTTTCAACCCTTCGTGGATCGTGACGGCAGAATCCTGGGTGCCGAAGCGCTTATCCGCTGGAACAACCGGCTGCTCGGCAGCATCCCGCCGGGGCGCTTCATCCCGATTGCCGAGGAAACCGGCGATATCGGGTTTATCGAGCAGTGGATGCTCTACCACTCGTGCCGCCAGCTGCGTAACTGGCGCGACCGCTTCGGGACCGATATCTATGTCTCGGTCAACATCTCGCCTTCGCAGTTCAAGCAGGCCGATCTTGTGCAACGCATTGTGGGCATACTCAATGTGCTCAAACTGCCCGGCAGTAGTTTGAAGCTCGAGCTGACCGAGGGCGCAGTCATGGATAATCCCGAGCAAGCTATCGAGAAGATGAACGAGATCCGCAGTCACGGAATCCGTATTTCGATCGATGACTTCGGTATCGGGTACTCCTCGCTCAACTACCTGCGCCGGCTGCCGATCAATACGCTCAAAATCGACCGCTCGTTCATTGAAGACCTGCTGTTGAACAGCAATAATCAGGAGATCGTCAAAGCGATCATCTCGATGGCGCACAGCCTCAAGATCGAAGCACTGGCCGAAGGGGTGGAGACGCGCGAGCAGCTCGATTTCCTGCTCAACGAGCGCTGCAACAGCATCCAGGGATTCCTCTTCTCGCGCCCGGTTGCTCCCGGCGAATTTGAGGAGTTTCTGACCGCCGGGGGTGTGATCCACTGCTGCGCCGACAGTCATCCCGCAGCAGCGGTGCAGAGCGATTCGCGGTGATCTGCCTCAGCCTGATTGCGGCTACGCTGTCGGAGAATCTCCGTTTGGTGGCGCGCTACGCTGCGTATGTCGACATGCTGGAGCTGCGCGCCGACTACCTGTTGCACGGGGAGCGTGCCGAGCTGGACCGCTTTCCGCGAGCGTTGCCGCCGGGGCGCAGTGGTGCACCCTTACCGGTGATCCTGACCGTCCGCGCCCGGCGCGACGGCGGTCAGTGGCACGGCGGCGAGAACGAGCGGCGCCAACTGCTGCTGCACGGGGTGCGCGGCGGGGGATACCGATACGTTGACCTGGAACGCTGGCTGCGCGGCAGCGACGCGGTGCTGCTCGAGGCCGCCGCCGCCGCCGGTACCACCATTATCCGCTCGGCGCATGATTTTGACGCTGTTCCCGGCAATCTGGCGCGGTTGCTCGATAGCGGCAGCTGCCCGGGCGAGATCCCCAAGGCTGCGGTCACGCCTGCGGGAAGTTCCGATCTGCTGCACTTTGTACGCACCGTCAGCGCGCTGCCGCTGCAACCGCGTATAGCGGTTGCAATGGGAACCGCAGGTTTTGCAACGCGTGTGCTGGCGCGTCGGCTGGGATCGATGCTGACCTTCTGCTCGCCCGAAAACATTGACACCGTGGTTGCCGCACCCGGGCACATCGATCCTGAGACTATGAGTCGGCTCTACCGCTACCACTCGATCAGCGGTAACAGTGCGGTGTTCGGTGTGATCGGCAATCCGATCATGCACTCGCAGTCACCAGCCTACCACAACCGGCGCTTCGCGGAGGACCACCTCGATGCGGTGTACGTGCCGTTTGAAGTCGACGATGTGGATGCCTTCTTCGAGCTCGCCGAGCTGATTCCAATCGCCGGCGTCTCGGTGACAATACCGCATAAACAGGCTGTGATGCGTTATCTGGCGCAGCGCGATCCGTCGGTTACTGGCGCGGGAGCGTGCAACACCGTAGTGCGAAGCGGTGCCGCCCGCGGCGGCTGGAAAGGCTACAACAGCGACGTCCCGGGTTTCCTGGAGCCGTTGCAACAGGCTGCCGCCGCGGCGGGCTGGCCGGAGCTTCGCGGCCGCCGGGCTACCGTGGTTGGGGCCGGCGGCGCCGCCCGCGCGGTAGTTTACGCGCTGCTGCGGCAGGGAATGGAACTGCTGCTGCTCAATCGAACGCTTGACCGCGCGCGAACGCTGGCGCGCGACCTTGGCGCCAGCGGTGCGGTCCGCTGTGCGTGCCTCGATGATTCTGCCGGCCGCGAGATGGCAGGTTACGCGGACCTCATTGTACAGACAACCAGTGTCGGGATGGCGCCGGATGCAGAAAGCGACCCGCTGCCGTTCTATCAATTCAGCGGAGCAGAGATTGTCTATGACATCGTCTACACGCCACCTTTGACACGGCTGTTGCAGCGTGCGCGGGATGCCGGCTGTATCACCGTTTCAGGCCGCAAGATGTTTGAAGCGCAGGCCGATGCGCAGTACCGCCTATTCCGTGAGCTGCAGCTCGCGGATAGCGCTCCACGCCAGTAGGCCCGCACCGGTCATCAACGCTGCCTCATCCAGGTCAAGCCGCGGGGAGTGCAGGTGGTCGGGCTTGTTCAGCCTGCCGGGCGGGCAGACCCCCAGGTTATAGAAACAGCCCGGTATCTCGCGAGCGTAGTAGGCGAAATCCTCTCCGCCCATGGTCAAGGGCAACTGCTGTACGTTGTTCGGTCCAACGTATTCTGCGGCGTACTCTGCAATCCGGGAGGTCAGTGCTTCATCGTTGTACAAGGAAGGGTAGCCGGAGACAATCCGCAGCTCGCAGCTGCCGCCGAGTGCCGCGGCGGTTCCCTCGGCGCAGCGGCGAATCAGTTTGTGCGCCGCTGCGCGCCAGGTCTCATCCACGGTGCGAAAGGTACCCGCCATTTCCACAGACGGTGGGATGACGTTGGTGGCCCCGTTGGCTACCATGCGCCCGATCGAGAGCACGGAGGGGGTTTCCGGGGCACTCGAGCGGCTGATGATCTGCTGCAGTGCCACCACCACGTGCGAGGCAATCAGCACCGGATCGATAAGCTGTTGCGGCATTGCCGCATGGCCGCCGACACCGTGTACGGTCAGATAGATGTCGTCAACCGAGGCCATGAAGGGCCCTGCACGAACGCCTATAGAGCCGGTTGGCAGGGTGGGGTTGATGTGCTGCCCTATGGCAACCCGCGGCCGCGGGTTGGCGAGGGCTCCGGCCTGGATCATGGCGCGGGCTCCGCCGGGCAGCTTTTCTTCGGCCGGCTGGAAGATCGCACGCACAGTGCCGGGCAGCGTATCGCTCAACTGCGACAGGATTCTGACCGCGGTCAGCAGGCAGGCGGTATGCGCATCGTGGCCGCAGGCGTGCATAACCCCCGGTTTCTGCGAAGCGTAGGGCAGTCCGGTGGCTTCGGAAATCGGCAGTGCGTCGATATCAGCGCGCAGTACAACCGTGGGCCCGGAGTCGGCGCCGCTCACCTCGGCGATTACGCCGTTACCGGCAACGCCGCTGCGGTGGTCTACCGCGTAGCTGTGCAGTTGCCGGGCGATGAAGGCGGCGCTTTCGCGCTCTTCAAATGAGAGCTCCGGCTGCTGATGCAATTGGCGTCGGTTGGTGACTGTGTCTTCAGCAAAGCGCTCGGCGAGCGCCTGCACGCGGCGGAGCGTACTCATGGCGGTTGGTCATACTACGCCGAAAAGGCCCGTTTATCAATATGCGGCGGTGCTATACTATTGGGAGCAGGAGATAGAAGCAGGAGGCAGCGGGTGCCCGATTCAATCAAGACCTTCGTCATCGATACCAACGTTCTGATTCACCGCCCGGATGCTATCCTCAGTTTCAAGGAAAACGAGGTCGTGGTTCCGCTGTGGGTGCTGGAGGAACTGGATCGTCTGAAGACCTACAGCGACGAGCGCGGCCGTAACGCACGCCACGCAATCCGATTTCTGGATGAGGCCAGCAAGAAGGGTGATCTCAGCAGCGGAGTCAGGATCGAGAATGGTACGATACTGCGGGTGGTTCTGACTCACCGCGATCACGCCACCGGAGAGATCCTGCTGGACAAGGCCGACAACAAGATTATCCTCACTGCCTACCAGCTTGCGCGCGAAGGCAAGAAGGTGTTTTTTGTCTCCAAAGACATCAACGCACGCGTCAAGGCTACCGCGCTGGGTATCAAAGCGGTTGACTACGAGAAACAGAAGGTTAACATCGACCGGCTCTATTCAGGTCTGACCGAACAGGATATCAGCGCTGAGAACTATGATACGCTGACCGGGTCGGGGCGGTTGCCCTGGAGTGACAGGCAGCCACCCAATCACTGCTTTCTGTTTCATGACCGCAGCGGAGATCGCAGCGCGGTGGCCCGCTACGATTATCGCGCTCAGGAACTGCACTACGTGGACTACAAGATGCCGTCGGTTGCTGGAATACGCCCGCTCAACCACGAGCAGCGTGTAGCGTTTGAACTGTTGCTGGACAACGATGTGCAGCTGGTTACGCTGGTGGGAAAGGCGGGTACCGGTAAGACGCTTCTGGCAATTGCCGCCGGTCTCAAGCTTGTGCTCGAGGACAAGGCCTACAGCCGGGTGCTGGTAAGCCGTCCGGTGGTGCCTCTGGGCAAGGATATCGGCTACCTTCCCGGGGCCAAGAACGAGAAGCTGTCGCACTGGATGCAGCCGCTGTTTGACAACCTTGACTATATCCTCTCGGTTTACAAGCGCCCCAACGTCAAGACCGCGGACCAGCTCATCAATTCAAACGCCATTGAGCTGGAGGCTATCTCGTACATACGCGGCCGCTCGCTGCCGGGGCAGTTTATCGTGATCGATGAGGCGCAGAACCTTTCACCGCACGAGATCAAGACGATTGTCTCGCGTGCCGGAGAAGGATCAAAAGTGGTTCTTACCGGTGATCCCCACCAGATCGACAGCCCGTACCTGGACGCCAATTCAAACGGCCTTTCGTTTCTGGTTGAGACATTTAAGGGGCAAAATCTCTACGGACACGTTACGCTGAACCATTCCGAGCGCAGCCGGCTGGCAGAGCTGGCGGCGGAGCTGCTGTGAGAGTAAATAATCCGCTGCAATCTGCCGATGTTGATTAAGAACACGGTTACGAGGAAGGTGCTTTGAAGAAACCCGCGCTTGTCTTTCTGGCATTACTCGGCGCTGCAACACTGCTGGCGGACGTCGAGTTTTCCCAGCTTGATCTATCGGACAACGATGAGCTGCTGTTCAGCGCTGGCGTGAGCGCTCCCCCGTACGGCAGCTACCGGACGCTGCTGTTTGCCGACCTGGCCGACCAGCAGATGCTGCAGCTCACCGTGTTCCCCGAACGCATCAGCTATCTGCGCGAGACCGGGCAGCTGCAGTACCAGAACCGGTTTGGCGTTTTTCGCACCAACAACGCACTGGAATCTCCGCTGCCGGTGGACGGTTTCCCGGCGTTTGTGCACGGGCGCACCGCCGACAGCGGCAAGACCATGCCGATTGAAGCGTCGCCCGACGGGCGTTTTCTGGTCTATAGCGATCCGACCAGCGCGGCCTACGGTGATCTGGTGCTCTACGACCTGCGCAGTCAACGCCCGCGGGTAGTTGCCAGCGATGTCGAGTTGTCGCTCAGCGGGCCGCCGGTGCTATGGTCCCCGGATTCGCAGGTCTTCATCTACCGCAAGGCCGGTGAGTTGTACTACTTTTCGATCGAACACTACCTCGAGCAGCGCCAGCTCGGTGAGAGCCTGCGTTCTATCGGCCCCGGTGCCATCTCCAGCGTCGGCTGGACCGAGCAGGGAGATCTGCTCTACCTCAGTGGTTCGCTGGTCTACCGCATCGCGCCGGCGGAGTTCTTTGCGCGTACCTTCTACCGTGACCTGCTGCGCACCGGATCGGTGATCGGCAAGCTGCCGCTGGCGTTCGATCCCAGTTTTGATCAGTTCTGGATTGCGCCGGATTCCGGCAGCATTCTGTTGAGCAAGGGCGGCCGCAATCTGTTCCTCTACGTGCTGTCGCCGGAGGACTGGAGCGCCGCAACCGGCGTACTGCAGCTACCCTACGTGTTGCTGCCGCACGCCTCGCGTATCGATCGTGTGTTATGGAGCGCCGCAGACGTTATCACGTTGCTGGTCAGCTCGATTCGCGACGGTGAACCCGAACGCAGCGCCTATCGACTTATCCGGGCACGCGATTCGCGCTACACTCTCGAGCGGCTGACCACTGCCGGCCGGCCAATACGCGATATGGTGCTCTCACCGGATGGCTTACGTGTGGCGGTGCTGCACGACCAGCGCGTGGTAATCAGGGACTACCGCAGCTGGCGCGAGGAGCGGGCGTTTGACCATCGTCGGCCGCTGCACGCGGTGTGGGCGGATAACCAGACACTGGTGGTGGCCGGCCGCTACGTGACCGAGCGCGTGGCGCTGCGCACCGGCAGTCAGCGCGTCATCGCGCTGTCGCAGACCGAGCGCGCCGGTTTTGCGGCCGAGACAACCGACGCCGGTTTGCGCGAGGTCATAGCGGAGGTCAACGATCGCGTGTTTCGCTACCAGCGCGAGCACGATAGATTCTGGCCCTCGCGGGCGGTGGATACGCGCGAGCGCCGCAGCGCGTCACCACGGTTCCGCGTCTATCTGGAGACTCTCAGTTCGGGCAGTTACCGCAACACCGTGATGGTGCGTGACATCGAGGGTGTGCAGACGTCGTCGCTATTCCTGCCGCCGCAGCGCGACTACGATCCGTTCCCGGCAGAGGATCAGCCGGTCGATCTGAATGTCTTCTCGCACGGCTCACGCATCCGTTCGCGTGAGGTTGGATTTGCGATCAACGCGGTGGATTCGGTCGAAGGGCTTTCCACTATTCTGGCAACGCTTGCGGCATACTCGATTCGCACGACCTTCTTTGTCAACGGTGATTTCATCCGCCGCCACCCCGACGCGGTACGCGAGATCGCGCGTTCCGGACACGAAGTTGGATCGATGTTCTACACCCACTTCGACATGACCGACGCGCGTTTCGAAATCAATCGCGAGTTCATCAAGCGTGGACTGGCGCGCAACGAGGACAAGTACTTTGAAGCAACCGGGCAGGAGCTGAGCCTGTTGTGGCACACTCCCTACTACTTCGTCAGCCCGACAATCATCGCGGCTTCGCGCGAAATGAACTACACCTTCGTGGGGCGCGACGTTGACTCGCTGGACTGGGTGCCGCGCCGCGATGACCGCGGTCTGTCGCGGCTCTACTACCGCAGTGCGGATATCATAGAGCGCGTGATAGAGCAGACCCTACCAGGGTCGATAATAAGCGTCACGGTTGGCATTCCGCTGGAGGAGCAGCCGTGGGGCGGCCGCGATGACTACCTGTTCAACGACCTCGATCTGCTGATCAACCGTCTGATGGAGCGTGGCTATCGGGTTGTGCCGGTTTCCGAGCTGATCGAGCGTGCAAAATAGGCTATTAGCTTGAAAATGTCATTGGGGCGAGATAGACTAAGCTTGAAGAACGGGAGGAGATGATATGGGCCTGAGAGCCAATCCGGTAGATGCCTACAAACAGACGCGAGTGCGAACGGCGAGCCAGGGGCGCGTAATCGTCATGCTGTATGACGAAGCTATCCGCCAGCTCGACGTTGCGGTGCACGCGATCGGCGAGGGTACCCGGGGTTACGATAAAGTGAACAGCGCGGTCTCAAAAGCGCAGCAGATCATAACCGAGCTGATGGTCTCGCTGGATTTTGATAAGGGCGGCGCGTTTGCCCAGAGTATGCTCAATCTCTATATGTTCTTCAATCGGCAGCTGACCGAGGCCAACCTCAACAAGCAGGCCGAACCGCTGCAGAAGGTACACGGGTTCCTGACCGACCTACGTGACGCGTGGGACGAGGCCGAGAAAACAACCTCGTACGACAACAGCGCCGGTTCCAACGGCGTCAATATCGCGGGGTAGCTATGTCGGACAGAGAAGAGCATCAGCAGCGCATCGCGCTGCTGCGCAAGCTCAAGGATACGCTGCAGGCGCAGCGTGATAAACTGGCGCGCTACCTTGTGCTGCTTGAGAGCCAGGAGGCAACCATCCGCACCAGCGATGTGGATGGGATTGTGCGCCAGGCCGAACTGGAGACCCAGCTGCTGCGCGAGATCGAAGCGGTGCAGAAAGTGCTCTGGCCGCTGGAGAAGCTCTACGTTGAGTTCTACCCCGACGGTGAGTCCCAGATCCCGCCGCTGCGGCAGGCGGTAGAGGAACTGCGCCAGAGTGTGATGCGTCACAATCAGCACAACCGTGACTTGCTGCGCGCCCAGGTTGACCGGGTGCGCCTGGAGCTCGAAAGCATGCGTCCGCCCAGTGGGCCGCGATCGCTGTACGCCGACATTCAGCCCTCGATGCTCGATATCTCGACCTAGCCCCTTCGGCGTGGTATAACGGGGGCATGCACAAGGCGCTCTACCTGCTGGACGGCTACAGCCTCATCTATCGATCCTACTTTGCCTTCATCAAACAACCGCTGCGCAATCCGCAGGGCCAGAATAGCTCGGCGATTTTCGGGTTTTTCCGCTCGCTGCTGGCGCTGTTGGACGAGCGTCGGCCCGACCGCTTCCTGGTGGTGCTGGATTCCCGTACGCCGACCTTTCGGCACCAGAAGTACAAAGAGTACAAGGCCACGCGCGACAAGTCCCCCGAGGATCTGACCGCCCAGATTCCGATCATCGAGCAGATGCTCGAGGCGCTTGGCGTGCCGATGGCGCGCGTGGACGGCTACGAGGCCGACGATCTGATTGCAACCCTGGCAACCTCGTGCCGCGAGAAGAATCAACCGTGCTACATCGTCTCGGGTGACAAAGACCTTCTGCAGCTGGTAGACGGTCCGATCCGGGTACTGCGACCGGGCAGGGACGGGTTTGACGATCTGGACCGCGACGCCGTCTACAAAGATTGGGGCGTCTACCCCGAGCAGATTCTGGACTATCTCGCGCTGACCGGTGATAGTTCGGACAATGTTCCCGGTGTCAAGGGAATCGGCGCCAAGACCGCCGCCAGGCTGCTCGGCGAGTACGGAACCCTGGATGCCATCTACGAGCACATCGATCAGATCAGCGGCTCGGTGAGGACCAAACTCCAGGATGGCCGCGAGTCGGCCTATCTCAGTCGCGATCTGATTGTACTCGAGACCGCCGTGCCGCTCGAAATCCCTGCGGACCGGTTTCAGCTCTCCGAACTCGATGCCGAAGCCGCGGTCCCGCTGTTTCTGGAACAGGGGATGAAAGCGCTCGCCGAGCAGTTGCGCCAGGCAGGCGGGCCGGCGGCGGCCAGCGGCCCGGCAGCGGCTGTCGGAGACGCGGAGCCGGCAGCCGGCGAAGCTGCGGGCAACTCGCAACCGGGTAATTATAGTCTTGTGACCGACGCCGATGAGCTGGCGCGCTGGATCGAAGGCGCGCGCGCAGCCGGCGAAGTGGCGTTTGACACCGAGACCGACGGCCTCGATTCGCACGTTGCAAACCCGGTGGGGTTCTCGCTCTGTTATGAGCAGGGCGTTGCGTGCTATGTCGCGCTGCGCGGCCCCGACGGGCCGGTGGTGCCCGAGGATCGCGCGCGCGAGCTGCTCGGTGAGCTGTTGACCGATGGTTCGGTCAGGCTCATCGGGCAGAACCTCAAGTACGACTACCAGGTCATGCGCCGCTGGGGAGTCGAAATCAGCAACGTCTGGTTTGACACGATGATTGCGGCGTGGGTGCTGGACGCCGGCAGCAACAGCTACGGTATGGATCAGCTGGCCGAAGCCCACCTCGGTATTCGCACAACGGCGTACAGCGACATTCTGCCCAAGACGCGCGACGGACAGCCAACCTTTGACAGCGTGGATCTTCAGACGGCCTGCCGCTACGCCGCCGAGGACGCCGATGTCACGCTGCGGCTCTATCGCAGCTTTGCACCCCAGATCAAGCAGCGCGGGTTCGAACGGCTCTTCTACGATATCGAGATGCCGTTGGTCCAACTGCTGGCCGAGATGGAGTTGGCTGGGATCGCTATTGACAGCGCCACCCTGGAGCAGTACAGCGGGCAGCTGGCACGCAAGCTGGATACCATCGAACGCGAGGTCTATCAACTGGTGGGTTACGAGTTCAATATTGCCTCTACCCGCCAATTGCAGCAGGTGCTCTTCGAGGAACGCAAGCTCAAGCCGATCAGGAAGACCAAGACCGGTTACTCGACAGACACCGCGGTGCTGCAGGAGCTGGCACAGCAGGACCCGGTACCCGAGAAGGTGCTGCACCATCGGCTACTGTCAAAGCTCAAGTCCACCTACGTCGACGCACTGCCGCGCATGGTAGACCCCCGGACCGGCCGCATCCACACGCATTTCAACCAGACCGGCACCGCTACCGGCCGGCTGTCGAGCAAGGATCCCAACCTGCAGAACATTCCAATCCGTGAAGAAGAAGGGCGACGCATCCGCGAGGCGTTTGTCCCCGCTGCCGGTCATCGCTTTGTCAGCGCCGACTATGCGCAGATTGAACTGGTGGTGCTGGCGCACCTGTCCGGGGATCCCGCGCTGACCGAAGCATTCCGCGAGGGACACGATGTACACCGCGCCACCGGCGCGTTGATCTTTGGTGTTGGCCCCGATGACGTCACCGCAGAGCAGCGTCGGATCGCCAAGACCATCAACTTTGGTGTGATGTACGGCATGTCGGCGTTCCGCCTGTCTCGCGAGCTCGGCATTCCGCGGCGCGACGCTGAAAGCTTCATCGAAGCCTACTTTCGCACCTATTCGCGCATTCGCGAGTTCATCGATGCCACCGTTGCTGAGGCTGAGAAGAGCGGGGTGGTGCGGACGCTGTTTGGTCGCGAGCGCAAGGTTCCCGATATCAATAACCGCAACAAGGCGGTGCGCTCCGGGGCGCAGCGGGTAGCGGTCAATACTCCGATCCAGGGGACCGCGGCCGATATCGTCAAGCTGGCGATGCTTCGGATCGACAAACGGCTGCGCGAGGAGCAGCTGCAGTCGCGCGTGATTCTGCAGGTTCACGACGAGCTTATCATCGAAGCGCCCGACAGGGAAACCGAGACCGTGCGTGCACTGCTGGAGCAGGAGATGACCGCGGCAGTGGCGCTCGATGTGCCGCTGCGCGTCTCGGTGGAGGTGGGCGACAGCTGGGGGCAGTTGCACTGATGCCCGAAATGACTACTACTGTTGTCGGGGTTGGTGGTGCGTACTGCTCCGGCAAGAGTACCGTTGCGCAGATTCTGATCGACGCCGGTTACCGCGAGATCAACGTTGACGCGCTCGGCCATCGAGCGCTTGTTGAATGTCGCGCCGAAGTAGTGGCCGAGTTCGGCAGCGCAATCCTCGGCGCCGATGGCTCGATCGAGCGCTCGGCGCTGCGGGCAAGGGTCTTCGGCGACGCGGCGGCACTGCGGCGGCTGGAGCGGATTGTGCATCCGCGGATGGTGGCAATGGCGCACGAGATCATCGGCCATACCCGCGATGCGCCGATAGTGATGCACGCGGCGCTGCTGTTTCACATGGGGCTCGACGCGCTCTGTGATACGGTGATCTGGGTTCGCGCGCCGCTGCTGCTGCGCATCCGCCGTGGCCTGCGGCGTGACAACAGCAGCGTGTGCAATGTGCTGCGAATAATCTGGCTGCAGCGTAAACTGGGGGTTCAAACGGACGCCAATTCGGTCGATATTCATACTGTGGAGAACCGGGGGAATCACGCTCAGCTGATGGAACAGCTGCGTCAACTCAACCTTCCCCGGATATGAGTCAGACAGTATGGAACAGCAGAAAGTTCTGATAGTCATTGTGAGCGTGGCGCTCTTCGTCGCCGCAGTCATCGGAATCGGGTTGATATTCTTCTACCCTCGTACCGAGGTCTCGCCGGATGCGCCGCTGCGGATTGTGCAGGAGCCGGGGGCCGAGAGCAGGCAGCAGTTTGATCCTATCGAGTACCTGCGGCGTCCTGAGGCCGAAGCTCCGGACTTTGCGCCACGTGATCCCGAGGATGATGAGGATTTCATCATTGTTTTTGATGACGAGGATCCACCGGCTCCACGTGCGCCGGCCGAACCGCGCCCTGAACCCGCGCCCGAACCTGCACCGCGCGAGCCTGAACCTCGGGCTCCCGAACCCGCGCTGCGCGAACCCGCGCCGCGAGCTCCCGCCGAACCGCCGGCAGAGCCAAAACCTGCTCCGCCGCGTCAGCCGGAAACGCGCCAGGTACGCGTGACCGAGTACTGGATACAAGTGATAGCCTCACCGAGTCGCGATCGCGTCGAACAGGCCCGTACCGCGCTGGAGGAGCGCGGCTTGCGTGGCCGCATCACCACGCGTACCGTAAACGACACCGTCTTCTATCGGTTGCGCGTCGGCGGCTACAGCGACAAAGCCGAGGCCGAGAAGTTTCTCGGCTGGATCCGGGAGATCGACGGGTTCGACCAGAGCTACATCTCCGAAGAATACCCCGTACGCACGGTATCGCGCTGAGGCCGCCAGAGTTTGCGTGATTCTCAGGCCAGGTTTGATGCCGGAGGTCGACGATGGATGTAGTCGACCGGTTTGTTGTAGATCTTGCTTCCCGGGGGCACCGGACCGGTGATCCAGACGTTACCGCCGATAGTTGAACCGCGCCCGATAACCGTCTTGCCGCCCAGGATCGTTGCACCGGCGTAAATTGTCACCTCGTCCTCGATGGTAGGGTGGCGTTTGACGTTTGCTTCCTCTTTCTTGACGCTCAGCGCGCCTATGGTGACTCCCTGGTACACTTTTACCCAGTTGCCGATGATGGTGGTCTCACCGATGACCACGCCGGTGGCATGATCGATGAAGAAATAGTCGCCGATGGTGGCGCCAGGGTGAATGTCGATACCGGTCTTGCCGTGGATGTATTCGCTCATCATGCGCGGAATAAGCGGTACGTCCATCTGCCACAGTTCGTGGGCGATGCGGTGAATCAGAACCGCTTCGACCCCGGGGTAGGCCAGAATGACTTCTTCGCGTGACTTGGCCGCCGGATCACCCACGAACGCCGCCTCCACGTCCATGCGCAGCCGCTTGCGAATTGCGGGAATCTTTTCCATCAGCGCTATCGTGATAGCATCCGCGTCGCGGCGCGATCCTTCGAGCTCTGCGGGATCCAGGCATGAACCATCGCTGTTGCTGCTGCCGTCGCGTGCACCGAAGGCCAGGCTCTTGCAGACCTCCGCCGACAGGCTGCGCACGATGCGGTGGACGTTTTCACCTAATGTACAGCGCAGGTTCTGCTCGTCGATGCTCTCGTCGGTCTTGAATCCGGGGAACATCACCGACTCAAAATCGTAGATGATGCGGACAATGCTCTCCATTGACGGAAGATTGGGACCGTGCAGGTGGTTGATGCCGCCGATGGCTGCGTAGGAATCAAAGATACGGTCGATGATGGAATCGAGGGTATTCGACATGGTCATAGTATGCACCCCGCCGCCTGTTGCGTGTCAAGCGCTACCACTGACGCTGCCTCTGAATTGTACTTGAAAAATGGAAGACAGTCTTCCATTTTTCAAGTACAATGCGTAGGCGAATGCGTAGGTGCCGGTCGCAGACCCCTTTCACCCGCACCCGCAGGCCCCGCGCCCGCGGTAACGCACGTGCGATTGGCAAATCGGCGGCGCTGCGGTAGACTGCCGTGCTATGAGCAAGAACCTATGAGCAAGAAATCCGACCACTCGCACCTTCACTGGCACGAAATCGAACGTAGCCACGAGTACGACGGCAGGATCTTCCAGCTGCTGAAGGTCACTCGCTGCGCCGATGACGGTCGCAGCAGTGACTTTGTGCTGGTGGAATCTCCTGACTGGGTCAATGTGATCGCGGTGGTTGCCGATGAACAGCAGCGCTCCTGCTTTGTGCTGGTGCGCCAGTATCGCCACGGCAGCAACAGCACCTCGCTGGAATTCCCCGGCGGTATGGTCAACCGCGGCGAGGACCCCGCGGTAGCCGCCGCGCGAGAGTTCAGCGAAGAGAGCGGTTACTCGGCCGGCGGTCTGCGTCGCATCGGAACAACCAACCCCAACCCGGCGTTCATGACCAACAGCGTTACAACATTTTTGGCCGACCGCGTGGAATACCACGGCCGCCAGGAGCTCGATGCCGACGAGTTGGTGGATGTAGTATTGGTTCCAACTGAAGATATTGCTGCGGGCCGAGTACCAGAGTTCTCGGGCCACGCCATCATGCTGGCGGCGTACTACTGGTACACCCGCGCAACAGACACCTGCGCAACGGATTGAGGCGCCGACCGGAATCGAACCGGTGAATAAAGGTTTTGCAGACCTCCCCCTTACCACTTGGGTACGGCGCCGTGCTGACCAAATCCATGATCATAGTACTAAAAGGGCGCTGGATTGTCCAGCGCAGCTATGAAGCGATGAGACGCGAGAACTCTTCTACACGGTTGGCGATGCGATCGACTGCCGAGCGCCAGAACGCAGGATCCTCTATGTCAAAACCCGCCATTCCGGTCAGCTCACCTGCGGAGGCGCGGCCGGTCTCGCTGAGCAGCGAACGGTAGACGCGCGGGAACGCCTCTGGAGCCTGGAGGTACTGCGCGTACAGGCCCAGGCCAAACAGCATGCCGAACGCGTAGGGAAAATTGTAGAACGCCATGTCGTGGCGATAGTAGTGACCCTTGACCGCCCACATGTAGGGATGCAGCGCCTCGGAGTCCAGGCTGTCACCGTAGGTTGCCTTCTGAGCGTCAATCATCATGCGGCACAACTCCGCGGCGCTCAGTTCGGCCTGCTCGCGGCGAGCGAACAGCTCTCGTTCGAAGTAGAAGCGCGATAGAATGTCCACGATCACCTGGGTGGCATCCTGCAGAAACAGTTCAATCAAAGCAGTGCGTTCAGCTGCAGGGAGTTGTTCCAGCGCTCGATCCAGGACGATGGTCTCGCAGAAGATGCTGGCGGTTTCGGCCAGCGTCATCGGGTAGGCCCGCTGCAGCGCGGGGGCGTCCTTGAGAACGTGATGGTGGTACGCGTGGCCGAGTTCGTGCGCCAGCGTGAAGACGCTGGACAACGACCCGTCAAAGTTTGCCAGAATACGGCTTTCGCCGGACAGCGGCATTGAAATGCAGTAGGCGCCGCCAATCTTGCCCCTGCGCGGTTGGGCATCGACCCAGTGATTGTCAAATGCGTGAGCGGCGAAGTCGCCGAGCTCCTGCGAAAACCCTGCAAACTGCTGCACTACAAACGAAACGGCCTCGGCAAAATCCCAGCGGCGCGCCGTTGACCCGATTGGCGCAAACAGATCGTAAAACGCCAGTCGAGGCAACCCGAGCGTACGCGCTTTGGTCTTGAGGTAGCTGCGGAAGAGCGGCAGCGACTGCTCCATGACGGCAATCATCGCGTCCAGCGCCGCCCGGCTAATACGCGACTGAAACGTTGCGCGCTGCAGCGGATCCGAGTAACTGCGGCGCTGGTTAAGAATCACACTGTGGCCCTTGACGCCGTTGAGCGCGTAGCTGAGCGGCAACTCAACCGATTGCCACGCTTGCAGTTCGAGCTCAAACGCTCGCTTGCGCAGACTGCGATCAGGGTCGTGGGCAAGACTGCGCAGGTCTACCACCGTGCGGGTTTCCCCCGGGCCCCATGCTACCTGCAGTTGAGATGTTACGCTCTCGTGCAGCCGCGACCAGGCGTCGGCGCCCGAGCGCGAAAGGTCGGCCGCCAGTTCCTCTTCTGCAGCGCTCATCTGGTGCTGCCGCTCTGCGAGCTGTTCATGCAGAAACAGGCGGTGCGCTGCGATGGTTGCGCTGCGTCCCTCCAGCTCATCGAGCTGATCTGCCAGTGTAGCCAGCTGTTGCCGAAACCGTACCCGCTGAGGGTGCAGCGGCAGCGCAAGCTGCTGGATGTGGTTTACCTCGCGCAGCGCCGCATCATCGCTGGTATCGGCTGAATAGCGGGCGTAGGCGTACGCGTCGAGGTTTTCATGACAGTCCGATACGCTGTTGAGCAAATCGATACAGTGCTCGAGCCAGCGCAGCGGCGCATGCTGCAGGTGCGCCTGATCCTCAATGGAGCTTTGCAGGCGCCCCAGGTCATCTGAGAGACGCTGTTTGTCGGCACGGTACGGCGCGCTGTCGAAACCGGGATAGATCTGATCGAGTTGCCATCTGGGTGGGGATGAAGCGGCCAGGGCTTCATCACCCGAGCCAGGACTGGTTGCCATCCTGGTACTCGAGAATCTCGCCGGCGTCAAAAAACAGCTCGATCTCGCGCCTGGCACTCTCGGGGCCGTCAGACGCGTGAATGATGTTGTTCTGGGTGACCAGCGCCAGGTCACCGCGAATGGTCCCCGGTGCTGCCTCAGCGGGGTTGGTAGCACCGCACAGTGTGCGTAGATAGCGAATGGCGTCCTGGCCCTCAACAACCATGGCCACCACCGGGGCGGAGGTCATATACGCTACCAGCGAGGAGAAAAACGGGCGCTCCTTGTGTTCGGCGTAGTGCTGTTCGCACTGTGCGCGCGGGATCTGCATCATCTTCAGTGCGCAGATCTGCAGTCCTTTGCGCTCGATGCGGCCCAGAACCTCGCCGACCAGCCGGCGTTGCAGTACTCCCGGTTTCAACATGCAAAAGGTACGTTCCATCCTGGTTGCTCCTCCACGGGGGGTGTTTTGTGCATTGTTCACGGATCGCGATAATCGATCAAGAGCCGTTTTCAGCCACCATGGCCACCATACCGTATGACTCAGAAATAGGTTGCATTATTGGTGCATGTGCAGTTATAGTTTCAGAAATCGCACGGGATTGTTCCGCGTGTGCGCGGATCTGTCCCGGCTAATCCCAAACGTTCTCTTACGGAAGGAGGAGCGCAAATGGATTCATTGATGGCGTTTAACAACTGGCTCAACAGTATCGTCTGGGGGCCGCCGTTCATGGTGCTGCTGATTGGTACCGGTGTGTACCTCACGGTACGGCTTGGCTTCTTTCAGTTTGTCAAGCTCGGACTGTCGTGGCGTCAGAGCTTTGGTCGGTTCTTCAAGAAGACCAAGGAAGAGGAAGGTGGAGCGATCAGCTCGTTCCAGGCCGTGAGCTCCGCAATGGCGGCGACGATTGGCGTCGGTAACATTGCCGGAGTGAGTACCGCACTCGCACTTGGTGGCCCGGGCGCGGTGTTCTGGATGTGGATTTCCGCACTGGTTGGTATGGCCACAAAGTTTGGGGAGGCGTCGCTGGGCGTCAAGTACCGCAAGGTCGATCCGGAAACCGGTGAGATCAGCGGTGGTGTCATGTACTATATCGAGAACGGGCTCGGATCGGGCTGGAAATGGCTGGCGGTGCTCTACGCTCTGCTGGCAGGAGTCGCGGCTCTCGGTATCGGCAACATGGTGCAGGCCAACACTATGGCCGCGTCGCTGGCCCAGTTCGGCGTTCCCCACTGGATAACCGGAGTTGTGGCGATAATTCTGGTTGGTATCGTTATTCTGGGTGGTATCAAGCGCATCGGTCAGACCGCTGAGAAGATCGTCCCGTTCATGGCGGTTGTCTACATCATCGGTTCGCTGATTATCATCTTCATGAATCTCGGTGAAGTCCCCGGTGCATTCGGGTCGATCTTCTACCACGCCTTCAACCCGACCGCAGCTACCGGTGGTTTTGCCGGCGCCGCAGTAGCGGCAACCGTCCGCTTCGGTATCGCGCGCGGTATCTTCTCCAACGAGGCAGGTCTCGGGGCCGCTTCAATCGTTCACGCCCAGGCCAAGAACTCGCCTACTCGTCAGGGTATGTGGGGCATCTGGGAAGTCTTCATTGACACCATTGTGGTCTGTACCATGACCGCGCTGGTTGTCCTGGTTACCGGAGCGCTGTGGCTCGAAGGCCCGGACGGTGGCGGACTGACCGGTGGCGTTCTGGCGTCGACGGCGTTTACGCGCGGTCTGCCCGGACCCGGAGGTGTGATCGTACTGATCGGTCTGGTGCTGTTCTCGTACACCACCATGCTTACCTGGTCGTTCTACGGCGAGAAGAGCTGGCAGTACATCTTCGGTGCCAAGATAGTGACACCGTATCGCGTGATTTTCCTGGTCTTTCTGTTGATCGGTGCCATTGGTGGTCTGGAGTTGATCTGGGACATCGCCGACACGCTCAACGGTCTGATGGCCGCGCCTAACCTGATTGCGCTGCTGGTCCTGGCTGGTGTGCTGGTGAAGGAGAAGAACTCCTACATGCAGTCACCGGAAGCCAAGCAGAAATAGCGCTCTGGATCTGCGCACAGTAGTGTGAGCTATGGCCCCCGGTGCCGCGTTTGCGGGCCGGGGGTCTTTTTGACTTCTGGTGTCGACTCCGGTATACTCAAACGTACTATGAATACTGCAGAGCCCACGCGCTCGGCTATGATCATTGTCGACGTGCAGCAGGATTTCTGTCCCGGCGGCGCACTGGCGGTGCAGGACGGTGACCATGTGGTGCCGGTAATCAATTGGTTGGCGCCGCGCTTCGCGTTTGTGGTTGCCACCAAGGATTGGCATCCCGAGGGACACGTCTCCTTTGCACCTATGCATCCGGGAAAGCAACCGTTTGACACCGTTGAGCTCAGCGGCGGGACATCGCAGATCCTGTGGCCCGTGCATTGCGTACAGGCAAGTCCGGGCGCCGAGTTTCATCCGGAACTGGATCTGCGTCCGATCAACGTGGTACTTCACAAGGGTGTTCGACCGCAGCTCGACAGCTACTCCGCCTTTTTCGAAAACGACAAGAAGACCTCCACCGGCCTTGATCATCTGCTGCGCGGGCACGGTTTCGACACGCTGTTTGTCTGCGGGCTGGCAACCGATGTCTGTGTGTACTTTACGGCTGCCGATGCACTGAAGCTCGGATTCAGTGTCTACCTGATTGAAGACGCCTGCCGCGGGGTTGACGTGCCCGCGGGCTCGATCGACAGCGCGCTGTCGGACCTGCGCGGATCCGGCTGCAACGTCATTCAATCGTCTGAGCTTCTGCAATGAGTGCGCGACATACCTCGGCGCTCCTGACCGACCTGTACGAATTGACGATGGTCCAGGGCTACCACCACTATGAGCTCAATCCGCAGGTGGTGTTCGACATGTTCTTTCGTCGCCAACCGTTTCAGGGCGGGTTCTCGGTGTTCGCGGGTCTGCAGGAACTGATCGACACTCTGGAAGGGCTGCGGTTCTCATCGCAGGACATAGAATACCTGCGCGGCCTGGGAACCTTCACTGACCGCTTTCTGACCTTTCTGGCGGATTTCCGTTTTACGGGAGATCTTTACGCGGTGCCGGAGGGAACGGTGGTGTTCCCGCAGGAGCCGTTAGTGCGGGTGCACAGCAGCTTGATAGAAGCCCAGCTGATCGAGAGTCTGCTGCTGAATATCCTCAATTTTCAGACGCTGATTGCCACAAAGGCTGCGCGAATCTACCTGGCCTCCAATAAGGGCAAGGTGCTCGAGTTCGGGCTTCGCCGTGCCCAGGGAATCGACGGAGCAATGTCGGCCAGCCGTGCGGCGTTTATCGGCGGCGCCGCGGCCACTTCCAATACTCTGGCGGGTAAACGATACGGTATACCGGTCAGTGGGACCATGGCGCACTCGTGGGTGATGGCGTTTCAAACCGAACGTGAAGCGTTTGAACGCTTCGCCGAGCTCTACCCGGATGGAACCACGCTGCTCATCGATACTTACGATACGCTCGGCAGCGGTATCAGCAACGCGATAGCGGTTGGCAGGAAGCTCTGCGCCGACGGCCATCCGTTTGCCGTCAGGCTCGATTCGGGCGACATTCAGTATCTCAGCGGGAAAGTGCGCGCGGAGCTCGATGCGGCCGGACTTACGCAAGCCAGGATTGCGGCATCCAACGAATTAAATGAGGAGATCATTCACCAGCTGGTTTCAGCTCACAGCCCGATAGACCTGTGGGGCGTTGGGACCCATATGGTAACCGGTGGCAGCGAGTCCTCATTTTCGGGAGTCTACAAACTGGCCGCACAGCAGATAGACGGTCGATTTGAGCCACGGATGAAAGTCTCGGATAACCCCGAGAAATCTACCAATCCGGGCGTGAAGCAGGTACATCGCTTCTACGATAACCGCATGTCTCCGCTGGCCGACCTGGTGACTTTTGAGGATGAAGTCATCGAACTCGGCAAGACCTACAACTTCCATCATCCCTATATGGATTACCGCAAGCGCCGCCTGAGCACTACTACCCGGGTTGAACCGCTGATTCAGCTGCAGATGAAGGAGGGAAAAGCGGTGCGCGACCCGCTGCCGCTTGAGGAAATCCAGCGCAACAGCAAGCACAACCTGGACGCGCTGGACCCCACCTTCACCCGAATCATCAACCCGCACATCTACAAAGTCTCGATATCGGACCGCGTCAAGGACTCCAAGCAGGCGATGCTGAAGCACTTTTTGATCAACGGCGACCTCGATAGCTGAGATGCGGTAGCCGGAATCCGGCGCTCCGCCAACGCTTCAGGACTAAATTGGTGCTGTCTGTTCTGCCAGCCAGCTTGCAATCGGCGCTTCCAGCCGGGGTGATAGTTCGCGGTAGACCCGCTGGTGATAGCTGTTCAGCCAGTCGCGTTCTTGGGGACTCAGCAGGTCAGGCTGGATCAGTCGCCGCTCGATATGGCACAGCGTTACGGTCTCAAAACAGAGAAACGCGGCGAACTCGTTCTGGCCGGCGGGCTGGGTCAGCACCAGGTTCTCGATGCGGATGCCGTATTCGCCCGGCCGATAGAGCCCTGGCTCATTTGATGTCAACATGCCCGGCAGCATCGCTGCCTCGGATCGCTCGGTGGCTATCCGTTGCGGGCCCTCGTGGACGCTGAGGAAGAATCCAACCCCGTGGCCGGTGCCGTGCCCGTAGTTGCACATATTGCGCCACAGTACCGAGCGCGCAATCGGATCGAGCTGGGCACCGCTGCTGCGTTCCGGGAAGCGTGCGGTTGCCAGCGCGATGTGAGCCTTGAGTACAAGCGTGAAGTCAGCACGCTGCTGCTCTGTGGGGGTGCCGATGGCTACTACCCGGGTAACGTCGGTAGTGCCGTCCAGGTAGTGGGCGCCGGAATCCACCAGCAGCAGATTGTGCGGCTCTACGCAGCGGTTGCTCTGCCGGTCTGCCGCGTAGTGCACAATGGCTCCGTGGTCTGCAAAACCGGCTATTGTCTGAAAGCTCTCACCGACAAACTGTTCTCCCCGCATTCTAAACTCGCGCAGACGGTGTGCGATGCTTAACTCGCTGAGCTCCGTTGAGCCGACCGAATTCTCCAGCCAATAGAAGAAACGCTCCAGAGCAACGCCGTCGCGTAGCATACACGCGCGAATATGCTGCTGCTCGGTGCTGTTCTTGATGGCCTTCCACGAGCTGGTGACCTGCGGCTGTTCTACGCGCTGGCACGACAGCTCAATAGCGTTGAACAGCTGCATATTGGTGCGCTCGGGATCGATTGCAATAGTACTTCCGGGCGGAATCCGGCGCAGCAGTGAGCCTATTGCCGCGTAGGGTTCAAACACAACGCCGTCGGCTGCCAGGGCGTCCTGGTCCTGCTGCGCCAGCTTGTCCTGATCAGCGCACAGCAGCAGCTGATCGGGGGTCAGCAGCGCGTAGGCCATCAGCAGCGGGTTGTACGGTACATCGCTGCCACGCAGATTCAACAGCCACGCGATGTCGTCAAGGGTTGACAGAAGATAGTGCGTGATGCCCTGAATCTCGAGCGTGCGCCGCAGTTGCGACAGTTTCTCGCGGCGCGGCTTGCCGCTGTAGCGGTCCTGCAGCAGAAACGCCCGGCCGTTCGGCAGTGGCGGCCGGTCAGGCCAGATTTCTCCAACCAGGTCATCGCCGGCGCTAATCTCGGCGCCGCTGTGCTGCAGCAACCGGGCTATCCGGCGAAATGCGCTCAGCGCCAGCAGCCGCGCATCGACACCCACGCGCGAACCGGCGCTCATCTGGTTGGCCAGCCACTGCGGATAGTCGACTACCTCGGGCATGCCGAGTTTGTGAAGCTCGATGCCGCTGCCCTGCAGTGCTGCGACCGCCTCGAGATAGTAGCGCGAATCGGTCCACAAGCCGGCTTGATCCGCGGTGACCACCACTGTGCCGGCGGATCCGTTGAATCCGGATATCCAGGCTCGCACCTTCCAGTGGTCCGCCAGGTATTCGCTGTGGTGCGGGTCGGTTCCCGGCACAATGTAGGCGTCAAGACTGTGCTGCTGCATGACCGTGCGCAGCGCGGCCAGACGTTGAGGGACGGGCGTGTTCATCGAGCCATTATAGGACTTGAAGCTTCGTGCGAAAAGTCCGAACATGAAGCAACGGGTCCCTGCTGCGCTGCGCGCGCGACGCTGCGGCGACCGGCCGGAATGGAGGAGCACATGAAAACCGGAGTAGTGTTCGTGCTGGTAGTGGTCTCTGCGTTGGCCCCACTGTACGGTGGAGGCAGAACCGAGGCGCCGGCTCAGCCGTCGCAGACCATCGCGGTAGTGGCGCGGATTCTCGATGATCCACTGTATGCAGACGCACGCCGCGCGGCCGAGGCTGCGGCGCATGAGCTGGAGATGCCGCTGCTGTGGACCGCTCCGTTGCGCGCCGAGGCCGCCGAGCAAATCAGTATTGTGGAGCAAATGATAGAAACCGGTGTTGCTGCCATCCTGATAAGCCCGCTGGACGCCACTGCTCTGCACGCGGTGATTGACCGCGCCGTAGACGCCGGCATAGCGGTTGCAACGTTTGAGCTCGATGTACCGCAGAGCAGACGCCTGTTCTACGTTGGTACCAGCCAACGGCGTGTTGGCGAAGTGGCCGCCGAACAGCTGTTGCAGCGTACGCGCGGGATGCGTGCGCCGGTAGACGTGGCCATATTGACAGGGACCGAAAGCAGCTTTACTTTGGAGGAGCGCCTGACCGGCGCACAGCAGGCGCTGGCGCAGACTAACGTTCGGATAGTGAGCCGAGTCGAGGTGCCGACTGACCCGCAGCAAGCTGCCGACGCGGTAACGTCGCACAGTGAGTTGTACCCCGGACTGGACGGATGGCTGATCCTGCAGGGGTATCCGTTGCTGGGTGATCCGCTGTACAGCGGTGGCGTGCGCCGGTTTCGTGACCGCGGTGGAGTGGTAGTTGCAGCGGACAGCTTTTACCCGATGCTGCAGGCGGTGTCCGACGGTGCGGTTGATGCGCTGGTTGGTATTGATATGGCGACACTGGCTGACCGGGCGGTGCGCGGGTTGATAGAAGTGCTGCGCGGAGACGAGGCTCCCGCGCGTGCGGAGATGCTCGAGCCCGAGGTGGTCGATCCGGGCACGCTCCCTTTGATACAAGGCACAAAAGCCCCGTGGTAGGGCAGAACAACATCAGGAGAGAATATGAAAACCAAAGCAGTGCGGCTATACGGAGAGAACGATCTCCGTCTCGAAGAGTTTGAACTCCCGGCAATCAAAGATCACGAGATCCTTGCTCACGTAGTTTCCGACAGCATCTGCATGTCTTCTTATAAGGCAACCATACAGGGATCGCGCCACAAGCGTGTTCCTGAGAACCTGGCGCAGCATCCGGTTATCATCGGACACGAGTTCTGTGGAGAAATCCTCGAAGTAGGAGCCAAGTGGAAGGACAAGTTCCGCGCGGGGCAGAGATTCTCTATTCAACCGGCGGTTAACTACCCGGCTAACATGGATGGCATGGGTGCTCCGGGATACTCGTATCCCTACCTTGGCGGTGATGCAACTCACGTGGTGGTTGCAAACGAATTCATGGAGCGCGACTGCCTGCTGCCGTACGACGGGGAAGCCTACTATATGGGTTCACTGGCGGAGCCGATGTCCTGCATCGTGGGGACGTTTCACGCACACTACCACACCGAGAAGTATCGCTACGAGCACCAGATGGGCATCCTCAAAGACGGCAAGATGGCCATTCTGGCCGGGGTTGGTCCTATGGGGTTGGGCGCCATCGATTACGCAATCCATAACCCGGACCGCCGGCCCGGTCTGCTGGTTGTCACCGATATCGATGATGCGCGCCTCAAGCGCGCCGCCTCGATTCTGACCGTTGAAGAAGCGCGTAAGAACGGTGTTGAGCTGCATTACGTCAATACAAAGGATGTTGCCGACCCGGTAGCAGAGCTGAAGCAACTCTCGGGCGGCACAGGCTACGACGACGTAATGGTGTTTGCACCGGTTGCGGCGCTGTTTGAACAGGGTGACCAGATTCTGGGCGACGACGGCTGCCTCAATTTCTTTGCCGGGCCTTCGGATCCGTCAATGACCGGCAGGATGAACCTCTACGACATTCATTACGCGTCACATCACATTGTGGGTACCAGTGGCGGCAATACCGATGACATGGTGGAGTCGCTCGAGCTGATGGCAAGTGGTACAATCAATCCGTCGGCGATGATTACGCACGTCGGCGGGCTCAACGCCGTGGCTGAGACCACCAGGAATCTGCCCCAGATTCCCGGCGGCAAAAAACTGATGTACACCAATAAGAATATCGAGCTTACCGCGATTGAGGACTTTGCCGCCCGGGGCAAGCAGGATCCGTTGTTTGCCGCGCTGGCAGAGATCACCGAGCGTCACAACGGTTTGTGGTCTACAGAAGCCGAGAAGTACCTGCTGGAGCACGCGCCGTCTATTTGAACCGAACTGAACCGCGGGAGGATCACGATGACAAGACAATGGGACGCAGTAGTAGCAGGACACATCTGCCTTGATGTTACCCCTCACTTTGAATCCAGCGAAGCTGCACCGTTGTCGGAGATTCTGACCCCGGGCAAGCTGGTGTCGATGAACGGCGTTGACCTGTCAACCGGCGGCGCTGTCCCCAATACCGGCATCGCGCTCTCGCTGATGGGCAGCAGTACCACGCTCATGGGTAAGGTCGGCAACGACGCGTTTGGTGCGATAGTACGCGAGCTGGCGGCGGCGCGCGGCGTCTCGGATGGGCTGATCCAGGTTGATGGCGTCCAGACGTCGTATACGGTGGTAATTGTGCCGCCGGGGACGGACCGCATATTCCTGCACGACCCCGGCGCCAATGACACCTTTGTTGCCGAGGACGTGCGCTACGACCAGGTGGCGCAGGCGCGGCTGTTTCACTTTGGTTATCCGCCGATAATGGAGCAGATGTACGCGGACTCGGGTGTACAGCTTGCGCAGATGCTGCAGCGGGTCAAGGATGCCGGTGTTACTACATCGCTCGACATGGCGCTGCCGGATCCCAATTCCAGGGCCGGGCGAGCCGACTGGCAGACCATTATCCAACGGGCGCTGCCTTTTGTAGACATTTTTCTGCCGAGTCTGGAAGAGATTCTCTATATGCTGGACCGGCCGCGCTACCAGCAGATGGTGGAGAGTGCCGGCGGGGGCGACATGATGGATGTTGCGGATATCGATGCGCTTCCGGCGCTGGCACAGCGGCTGCACTCCATGGGAGCCCGTATCGTCGGCATCAAGTGCGGCAAACTCGGCTTCTACCTGTCTACTGAATCTGCCAAAACGGTCTCCGGCATCGGTGCGGCGGCACCGGCGGATCCGCAGGCGTGGGGCGACATCGAGCTGTTCTGCGAGACCTATATCCCCGAGAGGATTCTGTCTACCACCGGATCGGGAGACTCCAGCATCGCCGGTTTTCTGGCGGCAATGCTGCAGGGACGTTCGGCCGCCGAAACCGTACGCATTGCGTGCGCCGCCGGCGCCAACACTGCGCGAGTATACGATACCGTCAGCGGGGTGGAGACCGTAGAGCAGATGCAGTCAAGAATAGCTGCCGGATGGCAGCGGAACCGCCTGGACTATCGCGGTACGCAGTGGCGGTTTGACGAGGGCGAGGCGCTCTGGATGCGTTCCTGACACGTAACCGGGCGATAAGGCGATAACATCGTATCCAGCAGGAGGAGAGCATGTCGAAGTTCAGGTTTTCAGTAGGTCCCTGGAATATCCACGAAGGCGCGGACGTCTTTGGCCCGGCGGTACGGCCGACAATCGCTTTTGCCGAGAAGCTGGCCAACTTCAAGAAGATCGGTTTTGATGCGGTCCAGTTCCACGATGATGATGTGGTGCCCGAGATAGACACCAAGAGCGCGTCCGAGATCACCGCAACCGCCAGACAGGTCAAGCAGATGCTGGACGATCACGGGCTCAAAGCCGAGTTTGTTGCTCCGAGGTTGTGGGAGTCGCCACGGACCATCGACGGCGCGTTTACCTCCAACAGCGAGGCCGAGCGCGAGTACGCGAGTGAACGATCGTTGCGTGCGGTTGATCTGTGCCGCGAAATCGGCTGCGATCTGCTGGGATTCTGGTACGCGCGCGAGGGAACGCTGTGCGCCGAGAGCAAAGACATGCACGCCGGGGTCCATCGGATGATAGAGGGGCTCAACCGCGTCCTCGATTACGACGGAACAATCCGGATCTTCATCGAGCCCAAGCCGAACGAACCGATCGACCGCAGTTTTGCACCCACTATGGGACACGCCCTGGCGTTGTCGGCTGAGACTATTGATCCACCGCGCGTTGGTGGGCTGGTAGAGAGCGCTCACGCTACACTCGCCGGATTGGATCCGGCCAACGAGATGGCGTTTGCGCTGGCACTCGGCAAACTGTTCGGTGTTCACCTCAACGATCAGAACGGGATGAAGTACGATCAGGACAAGGCGTTTGGCGCTGAGAACCTGAGGCAGGCGTTCAACCAGGTTCGCGTACTTGTGGAAAATGACTTCGGTGCGCGCGGTGAGTACGTCGGACTCGACGTCAAGGCTATGCGCACGCAAAAGGTGGAGCTCTGTTACGAGCATCTCAAGAACAGTCTGCAGATGGTACGGCTGCTGGAGCAGAAGGTTGCGGCGTTTGATTACAAGATTCAGCGCCAGTTCATCGAGGCCCGCGATTACGAGGGACTGGAGATGTACGTCATGAAACTGCTGCTGGGAGCGTGATCGTTGGCCGCGGATATGGTATAGTGAGGCATGGCTGAACGACAGAAGCAGGACCAGGACGTCAAGGCGTTCTGGGACAAGACCGAAGAAGAGCTCGGCGAAGAAGTTATTGTCTACGCGATGGGGAGGTGCCTGTCCGGCTGCGCTGAAGCGGATTCCATCGCCCAGATCTGGGGCCTGTTTTTCCTTACCGAACGCGCACTCTACTTTCGCCATTTTCCGCGCCAGAACTGGTTCAGCTCGCTGACCAGCGGTTCAAAAGGCGCGGCGGACAAGGAAATCTATTTCTCGGTGCCGATGGACCGCATCAAGGGTGTTGAGCTGCACCGCGAGAGCTCGTTTCTCAAGCGCCTGCTGTCGGCAACGCCACCGGTGTTTGCGCTTGAGTACGTGGAAGCCGATGCGTCGCTGCAGACGTTGCGCTTCTTTGTGGAGTCCAAGACCGACGCCTTCTTCAAGGTCATCGAGAGCTGCCGCGAATAGCGCATCGGCTGCTGTGTCATTCTGATACAGCAGCCCACGCTGTTCTGCGGCGCTGCGGATCAAAGCGATACAGATTACCGTTGCGGGCGGCGCTCTGCCCGCGTCCCGGCAGCGCCAGCCGCAGCTCAAAACCGCTGTAATTCATTAAATCAGAAAGATATACACTATCCTCAAGGGCGCGTCAAATCTTGGCACGTTAATTGCAATATAACAGGTGAATAACATAACCAAGCCCGGGTGCTGCCCGGGGATACTTCGGTATCGAGGAGGGAGGCTATGAATCTGGTACGTTGGAGAACACCCGGATTTGACCCGGGACAGGAGCTCGAGAGGCTGCAGAACGAAATCAACCATCTGTTTGATCTCGACTACAATGACCGCAGCATGGGACTGTTCGATCGTGCTACCTCTCCAGCCATCGACGTTGCCGAGCAGAACGATCACTTCATCGTGTTCTGTGACCTGCCCGGAGTGGATCAGAAGGATGTGGATGTCTCGATTGCCAGCAATGTGTTGACTATCAAGGGCGAGAAGAAGATGTCCGAGCGCGGTGAGAAGGCCAAGATCTTCCGCAAGGAGGAGTGGGCCGGAAGCTTCCAGCGGACGCTTTCGCTGCCCAAGAGCGTGGACCCCGACAAGATCCAGGCTGAAATGGCCGACGGTGTCTTGCGCATTCAGTTGCCCAAGCGCGAAGAGGTCAAGCCGCGACAGATTTCGGTAAACGTAACCTGACAGGAATACAAGGAGGAAGAACAATATGGCTACAACGGCAACCAACAAGGAACTGGAAACGCGCCGGACCGTACGTCCGGTAGGAAACATCTGGGAAGAAGAAGGCAAGGTGATGCTGCGGCTGGAGATGCCGGGGGTCACCAAAGATAACATCGAGCTGCGTATCGAGAATGACCAGCTGTTTGTCCGCGGTCATCGGGATATGCACGACGAAGACCAGTCATACGTCATTCGCGAGCGCGTGCGCGGTGATTTTGCGCAGACCTACACGCTGGATGATACCATTGACCGGGAGCGAATCGACGCCAGGATGGAGCGCGGAATATTGACCGTTACGCTGCATCTGAAAGAAGCCGTCAAGCCGCGCAAAATTGAAGTAAAAGCGCGCTGAGCAGAGCGCCGGTAAACGGCGCCGCAGAAAGTAAAAAAATCACATCAGCCGCGGGGACGCTGAGTCCCCGCGGCTGGGGATTGAGGAGGCCATTATGGCAAACAGAATAATTGGAATAGACCTGGGAACCACCAACTCGGTTGTGGCCGTTATGGAAGGTGGTGACCCGATTGTTATACAGAATACCGAAGGACAGCGCACCACCCCGTCGGTGGTGGCGTTTAGCGCCAAGGGTGAGCGGCTGATCGGTCAGCCGGCGCGTAACCAGATGGTGACCAACCCTGAGAACACCGTGTCTTCGATCAAGCGATTCATGGGCCGGCGCTACCAGGAAGTAGAGCAGGAAATCTCGATGGTGCCGTACAAGGTGGTCAGCGGCAAGAACGGCGACGTGCGCGTCAGCGCGGGCGGCAAGGAGCACACCCCGCCGGAAATCTCGGCCGCTATCCTGCAGAAGATGAAGGCAACCGCCGAGGACTACCTGGGCGAAAAGATAACCGATGCCGTGATTACCGTTCCAGCCTACTTCAATGACTCGCAGCGTCAGGCGACCAAGGACGCAGGACGCATCGCGGGGCTGGAGGTCAAGCGCATAGTCAACGAGCCCACCGCGGCGGCGCTGGCGTATGGATTTGGCAAGAGCGGCAAGGAAGAGAAGATCGCCGTGTACGATCTGGGCGGTGGTACGTTCGACATCTCGATTCTGGAACTGGGCGACAACGTCTTTGAAGTGCGCTCGACCAAGGGTGATACGCACCTGGGCGGTGACAATTTTGATCAGCTCATTATCGACTGGCTGGTGCAGAGCTTCAAGAATGACTACGCAATTGATCTGTCGCAGGACCGCATGGCGCTGCAGCGCCTCAAGGAGGCCGCCGAGAACGCCAAGAAAGAACTGTCGAGTGCGCAGAGCACGGACATCAATCTGCCGTTCATCACGGCTGACGCGCAGGGTCCCAAGCACCTCAACTACAGCCTGAGCCGCGCCAAGTTTGAGCAGCTGATCGAAGACCTGGTGATGAAGACCCGCGAACCGTGCCTGGCGGCTCTGAAGGACGCCGGTATGAAGCCGGGAGACATAAACGAGGTGATCCTGGTAGGCGGTTCAACCCGCATACCACGCGTCCAGCAGCTGGTGCGGGAAATCTTTGGCCGCGAGCCGCACAAGGGAGTAAATCCCGATGAGGTTGTGGCTATGGGGGCTGCGATCCAGGCCGGCGTGCTTGGCGGTGAGGTCAACGATGTGCTGCTGCTGGATGTAACGCCGCTGTCGCTGGGTATCGAGACCCTCGGTGGCGTATTCACCAAGCTGATAGAGCGCAACACGACCATCCCGACCAAGAAGAGCGAGGTGTTCTCAACCGCCGAGGACAACCAGACCGCGGTTACCGTGCACGTGCTGCAGGGCGAGCGTGAGATGGCCTCGCAGAACCGTACGCTCGGTCGTTTTGAGCTGGTGGGAATACCGCCGGCACCGCGCGGTGTACCGCAGATCGAGGTCAGCTTTGACATAGATGCCAACGGTATTGTCAATGTTTCGGCCAAGGATCTGGGAACCGGCAAGCAGCAGAAGATCAGGATCGAGGCATCTTCGGGCCTGAGCGAGGAAGAGATCAACAAGATGGTGCAGGATGCCGAGCAACACGCAGCCGAAGACCGCAGCGCCCGCGAAAGGGTTGAGGCGCGCAACGTTGCCGACAGCCTTGTCTACACAACCGAGAAGACGCTCGCTGAGCTGGGAGACAAAGTCAGCGAAGCAGACCGCGCCGAGGTCAGCCGGGCGGTGGACGAGCTCAAGGCAGTCATGGACGGAGAGGACAGCGCTGCCATAAGGGCCAAGACCGAGGCGTTGCAGGCTGCGGCGCAGAGGCTGGGCCAGGCAGCGGCCGCCGCTTCGGCTAACAGCACCGATGATGGCTCCACGGGCACCTCACAGCAGTCCGGCGGTGAGAACTACGAGGACGCCGAGTACGAGGTTGTCAACGAGGAGTAGAAGCAATAATAACGGCCGCCGTTCCGGCGGCCGCCTTTTTTGCGTGCGCCTGGCGTCAGGCTTAGACAAGCTCAGCGAAAGAAGAACCGATGGATAGTGCGGTGGTGGTAGACCTGCCCCGGTTCCAGCAGGGCGCTGGGAAACTGAGGTTCATTGACCGCGTTGGGAAAGCCCTCTGTCTCGAGGCAGAGCGCGTCGTGGTTATGCAGCGTTCCGTTACGGTCCTTGCTGCCCTTCAGCTCGTTACCACAGTAAAACTGTACCCCCGCCTGCGTTGATAGTACCTGCATACCGCGTCCCGATGCGGGATCAACGAGTGTTGCAATGTGGCGCATGGCCGCCACTGCGTCTGTGACCGCTGCCTCGCTGTGCACCACGTAGAAATGGTCGTAGCCGTCGCCAACCTGGTCTATCTGCCGGCCGATGCGTTTTGCCTGAGTGAAGTCAAAAGCGCTGCCAGTGACCGGCGTGATCTCTCCGGTAGGGATTGAGTCCCGACCCACCGGCAGATAGCGGTCTGCGTGAAGCGTCAGCTCGTGATCCAGAACGCTGCCGCTGCCGGCTCCGGCCAGGTTCCAGTAGGCGTGATTTGTCAGGTTGACAGCGGTAGTCCGGTCGGTTGTTGCCCGGTAGTCAAACAGCAGTTCGTTCTCTTCGTTGAGGGCGTAGGTAACCGTCACCTCGAGTGTGCCCGGGAAGCCTTCTTCACCGTGGGCGCTGGTGCGGCTGAAGCGTACGCCGGCGCTGCTGTCATCACCAAACAGTTCGGCACTCCAGAGGCGGCGGCTGAAGCCCCCCGGCCCGCCGTGCAGCGTGTTGCCGCCTGCGTTCCTGGGCAGCGTTACCCGTTTCTTGCCGATGGAGAACGTGCCGGCAGCAATCCGGTCGGCGTAACGGCCAACGGTTGCACCGAAGTAGGGATGCGCGCCGAGGTATCCTTTGAGTGAATCGAAACCGAGCGTGGTCTCTACGGGCTGCCCTGTAGCGCCGGGAACTTGTACCGAAACAAGCGTAGCGCCGTACGAGATCATGCCGATGCGAAACCCGTTGCCGTTTGTGACGGTCAATCGTTCGACCGGCTGTCCCTTCGGCATTGTGCCGAAGGGACTCTTCTCAACTGTCATGCAGCAATTATATCAGTGTGGGACGCTTGATGTATTCATCGCTGCGCAGCAGCATACGTACGTACTGAGCGCGCTTGTAGGCAAAGCGGTCCGGATTGCGCCCCACGCTGAGCTTGCCGCGGAAGTCATCCAGACTCGTATAACCCTTGCGATTCATCCACTCTTCTACGTCGGCCACTATCTTAGCAATGACGTCCAGCCCGTTACGATAGACGGTACTGACTGCCTGGAAGACATCTGCTCCGGCAAGCAGCACTTCTACTGCGTCGGCGCCGGTATGGATTCCGTTGGAGGCGCACAGGCTGCCCTTGATGTTACCAGCCAGCATACCCACAAAACGCAGCGGCAGACGGTGGTCTGCGGGGCTGGACAGGTTGAACGGAAAGCTGCTGGTCTCTTTCTCGATGTCGAACGAGGGGTGGAAGAAGCGGTTGAAGAGCACAAACCCCGCTACCCCTACATCGTCCATCTTCTTGATAATATCCAGGGGACTGGTGTAGAAGGCGCTCAGTTTCACTGACACCGGGATCTTGACTTTCTTCTTGATGGCCTTCAGCGCTTCGATCTGGTCTGTTTCGATATCCGAAGCGCTCTTGTCAAAGCTGTTGGGAATTGCGAAGAAGTTCAGTTCCAGGCCGTCAACACCGGTCTGCTCCAGTTTGACCGCCCAGTCGACCCACGTGTCGATATTGATGGCATTCAAGCTGCCGATGACCGGAATAGAGCTGACCTCTTTTGCTTTCCTGACCCACATCAGGTGTTCTTCGGGGCCGCCGTGTTCTACGTCGGGAAAGATGTCGGTCATCTCGGCGTGCCAGTTGTCGTACATCTGGACATCTTCTTCCAGCTTGTATTTTTGCAGCTGTACCTGCTCTTCAAACAGTGACTGAATCACCAATGCTCCGGCGCCGATCTCGTTTATCTTCTTGATGGAGTCCATATGCGCAGTGAGGCTGCAGGCTCCCATCACAAACGGATTCTTGACGGGAATGCCCATATACTTCGATTCCAGGTTAGCCATTACTTGCTCCTTGGTGGTTGTGCTCGGCTCTCATCATAAAGCGCTGCCGGCGCTACGTCAATCGT
>REDW01000047.1 GCA_007693325.1 Spirochaetaceae bacterium | reverse complement strand
AGCTCTGCAAGCAGCACAACCCCGAACCCAAGCTGGTGCGACGTGTAGCGGTGGCAGCCTACGAACTCGAGATGAACCTGGTGGTACACTCCAACGGGGGCAAGATCTACTTCTCGTTGGAGAACGACACCGCAACAATCGAGGCCGTTGACCGCGGTCCCGGCATTGCAGACGTAGAACAGGCGGTGGAAGAAGGCTACACAACCGCTACCGAATGGGTGAGATCGTTGGGATTTGGTGCCGGAATGGGTTTACCCAACACCAAGCGCGTAGCCGATGAGTTCACCATCGAGTCCTCGCCCAGTGGCACCCGGGTAGTCGCCCGAATTCATTTTCCAGGAGGAGAGCAGCAATGAAGCTATCAGCGCTCGGCTCGGTGCTCGGATACACCGCCGTTCAGGACGATTACCAGGACCGCGATCTCTGCGGGGGCTACACCTCGGATCTGTTAAGCGACGTTATGGCCAACGCCGCGGAAGAGAGTGTCCTTATCACCATCCAGGCGCACAAGAACGCGGTTGCGGTGGCCAGCATGGCGGGCATCGCGGCGATTGTGATCTGCAACTCGCGTCCAATCCCCGATGACATGGTCGATGCGGCCCGCAACGAGCAGATCGCACTGTTTGTCACAGACAAGAATCAGTTCACCGTCAGCGCCGAGGTCTACGCCCAGCTCGAACAGGGGTAGAACCGTCGATGCCGTGGTTCCGCGCAGACCTGCACCTGCACTCGTGCCTGAGCCCGTGCGGTGATCTCGAATGCTCGCCAACCGCAGTTGCCGCCACCGCGCGCCGGCGCGGTCTCGATATGGTGGCGTTGACCGATCACAACAGCGCGCTCAACTGCCCGGCGTTTGCCGAAGCGTGTCGGCGCTACGGGCTATCGGCGCTGTTCGGCCTGGAAGCCACCAGCCGCGAGGAAGTCCATCTCCTGTGTCTGTTCGGCGAGCTGCAGCAGGCAATTGCGGCCGGAGAAGTGCTCTATCGGGCGCTGGCCGATGTCCCCAATATACCCGAAAAGCTTGGAGACCAGGTCTATGTTGACGTTGACGAGAACATCCTCGGAACCGTTGAAAAGCACCTGGTGGGAGCGCTGGATCTCAGCGTCGACCAGATACGCGAGCTGGTAACCTCGCACGAAGGGCTGTTTGTTCCGGCGCATATCGATCGGGCGGTCAACAGCATGGGCTCCCAGCTCGGGTTTCTGCCGCAGGCCCCCTACGCCGCCGTCGAGGTCACACGCTCACCCTGTCCGCTGGATACCTATGGCTACACGCGCATCTGCGATTCGGATGCGCACTTCCTCGACGATATCGGTACGCGCTGGTTCGAGTTTGAAGCCGAGAGCGCCGATTTTGCCTCGCTGGCCGACGCCCTGGCCCGCAACCAGATCCGCCTCAGCATCGAAAGCTGATCAGTGCGGTGCGCTGATGATATCGCGCGGCTTACTGCCGTTCTGCGGCCCCACAATCCCGATGCGCTCCATCTCCTCTACCAGCCGCGCGGCGCGGTTGTAGCCGATCTTGAGCCGCCGCTGCAGGTAGGATGCCGAGGCCTTTTTTGCCGTGACCACAATCTCGATTGCCTTCTCCATCAGCGGGTCCTCGAGCTCATCGCGCACAAAATCTTCGTCATCCTCGTCGAGGAAGATTTCGTCGTCGATGTACTCCGGCTCGCCGAGCGTCTTGACGTGCTCCACGATACGCTCGACCTCCTCCTCGGAGAGAAAGGCCCCCTGCATCCGCGACGGAAAGGGATCCCAGGCCGAGGTGAACAGCATGTCGCCCTGTCCGAGCAGTTTCTCAGCGCCCTGTGCATCGAGGATGATGCGCGAATCGACTTTGCTGGAAACCATGAAAGCGATGCGCGATGGAATGTTGGCCTTGATCAGGCCGGTAATAACGTCGGTTGAGGGGCGCTGGGTTGCCAGCACCAGGTGGATACCCACCGCGCGTGACATCGCTGCCAGACGCGCCAGCGTCGATTCGAGCTCTTTGCCGCTGGTCTGCATCAGGTCGGCGAACTCGTCGATCACCACCACGATGTAGGGCAGCGGCTCGGTTGCCAGGCTGCGTTTTTCGACCTTGGCGTTGTACGAGCGCACGTCGCGTACCGCCAGGCTGTCCAGCAGGCTGTAGCGGCGCTCCATCTCATAGATACACCACTGCAGCGCCTGAAATGCGCGCTTGGGATCGGTAATGACCGGTGTCAGCAGGTGCGGGATATCGTTGTAGAACTTGAGCTCGACGATCTTGGGATCGATCAGCATCATCTTCACTTCGCGCGGCGAGCGCCGGTAGAGAATCGAGCAGATTATCGAGTTGACGCAGACCGACTTGCCCGAGCCGGTTGCCCCGGCAATCAGCAGGTGCGGTGTGCGCGTCAGATCGACAATCTGGGCATCCCCGGGGATATCCTTTCCCAGCGCAATCGGGATGGTCATCTTGGGATTCTTGAATCGCTCCTCCTGCAGCAGCTCGGAGAACGAGACGATGTTACGGTTGCGGTTGGGGATCTCGATGCCAACGGCGTGTTTGCCCGGTATCGGCGCCACGATGCGCACGCTCTGCGCGGCCAGCCGCAGGGCTATGTTGTCGGCCAGGTTGGTGATCTTGGCCAGCTTGACCCCCGGCGCCGGCAGGATTTCAAACATGGTGATCACCGGTCCTTTGCGAATTCCGGTCACCTCGGCGGCTATCTGGAACTCTTCCAGCGTCACGCGCAGGAGCTCAGCGGCCGCGCGCGTCTCATCATCGATCACCCAGTATCCCACGTCGGCGTACTTGTCCAGGATCCCGTCTATCGGGACGTAGTAACGCCCGCCGCGGCGGCGCGGCGCACGGCGCCCGGTTTCCCCGCCGGCATTATCTGACTGCAGCGGCTGATCAACCCGCTCTTCGGCCGGCTCCAGCGGCTCGAACGAGTCTTCGAAGCGGCCTCCGACAAACCTCAGGCTGAGAACCGACATTTCATCGGAGTCAGCGGCCCAGCCGGCGTCTTCTTCGAGCAGATCGGCGTCATCGATCAGCGCGTCATCATCATCATCCGGACCAACGCTGCGCTCGCCCTGGTGCACAAACCCGGTCCAGACCTCGGTATCCTGCTCCAGATCCTGTTCCAGCTCAGTGCCGTGTGCCGACGTTGTCTGCTGCTGAACCGCCGCGATCGAGTCGGCCACCATCTGCGACACCGGCATAGCCGTCCAGTCGACCTCGGCGCTCTCCAGCTCACCGTCAACGTCGTCCTCGACATCGCTGTCTGCGTGGATCGTCTCTGCGCGCGTATCGGCAATCAGAGCCTTCACCCGCGTAGCTCTCCGCTCCGCGCTGCGTTCAAACCACAGCCCGAGACGCCGGATCAGCCCAACCAGAACCAGCGACAGCGCAAACAAGGCAATGGCTCCCCCGAGTGCCGTCATCCGCTGCGCGATAACACGAGTGCCGAGCGAACGCTCGATATTGGCGCCGAAGAAGAGCCGCAGCGACAGGCTCAGCGACAGGAACGGCAGCACCGCCGCATTGAGGTAGAGCACCGAAGATGCGGCTACCGCCGGCCGCGTCACGAGTACCCCGGCCGCCAGAAAGAACAGCGGCACAAAGAATCCGGCGGCGTGGAAGCTGTGATAGAGAAACTGCCCCGGCAGCTCGAGGATCAGAAGAAAGAAACTGCGGCTGCCGAAACCCAGTACGTGCGTGATGCACGACGCCAGAAGGACCATACCCGTAGCCACCAGAATTGAGGAGACCACGAGCGTTGTGGATCGCTGCTGAATCATAGTTATTGTATCGGTGTTTCCAAGCCCGACGTTGACCGTCAAAAGAGCATTGCGTAGACCTCGTCGGGGTTGATTCCGCCGTATAGTCTACCGTAGAAGGCTGCACTGACAAAGATCTTGCGCACGTAGTGGCGTGTCTCGTAAAACGGCACTGCTTCCTGGAACAGAATCGGCGGCAGCGCGCCGTTCTGCGCCCGCCAGCGCCGCGCCCGCGTTGGTCCCGCGTTGTATCCCAGCAGCGCGTCCTGCAGCGAGTCAAATCGATCGATCAAGCCACGCAGATAGCGCGCACCCAGCGTAAGATTGGTAGCCGGATCGGTCAGAATGGGGTCTTCCAGCCGCATTGCACGCGCAACTTCGGCCGCGGTGGCCGGCATCAGCTGCGCCAGGCCAACCGCCCCAACGTGGGAGCTTATGTCGGCCGAGAAATAGCTCTCCTCGCGCACCAGGGCGTAGAAGATCTCGGGCTCGAGCACTTCGGCCTGAATGACCGCTCCCATTTCAGCGGCAAATGCACGCGGATACATCAGGTAGGCCCAATCGCGCAGAGGGATCTGGTTGCTGCGCCGCGCCACCAGATCCATCAGGCGCATCGAATCAATGTAATTGCCGCTTTCACTGATAATTGCCGCCCAGCCGGCCAGCGCGTGGCTGGAGAGTTCTGCAGCGTAGCGCCGCGCGGCGAGGTAGCCCTGCTCGGTCAGACCGTGGTCAAAGTAGCCGGCGACGTACGCCTCTATCGGCGTTCCTCCGTTCTCCGGCACTGCCGCGGTCTGGCGGGTATCGGCTGTCTCTGCGCCGTTGAGCAGGCCGGAGGTGCGATCCAGAAGCACCGCGGCAACCAGTGCGTAATAGGGATTCTGCCACTGGTTGTAGGCCTGCTCCAGATAGGATTCGGCGTGTGCCTGACCGCCTGCTGTCAGCCCGGAGCGAACCGCCACCGCGTTAATGACGGAGTACTGCGCCAGACTGCCTTGATCGGCCCAGCCGTCGAGTGCACGCCACGCCCGTTGCAGCGAGTCCCAGTCGCGCAGCGCAACCAGCTGCGAGGCCAGGCGCTCGAGCGCGCCACTGAAGTACGCCGGGCTTTGCAGGCTCTCTGCCTGCTGCTCCAGAAACCGCACCGCGCGCCGCGGATCGCCGCTCATCAGCGTCTGCAGCAGGTACCAGGCAACGCGGTCGCGCTGCGCGCCGGAAGCTTCAGACTGCAGCGCCTGCTCAAACGACTCCAGCGCCGCGCCGCGGTTTCCCGCAGAGCGCTGTACCCGCCCCAGATATTCGTAGAGCCGCGCGCGCTGCTGCACCGTGGCGCGCCCGAGAACCGCCTGCTGCAGTGTTTCAAGCGCCGCCGCAGACAGCCGGAAATCTCCGCCGGAGATCAACGCCCGGCCCAGATCAGGCAGCAGCTCCGGACCGAGCAACTCGGCGGCGCGCGGCGGATCTGCGGCGCGCTCAGCAATGAGCAAGCGAAACAGTCGCGCGGCCTCTGCCTCGCGGCCGTCCGCGAGGTGGTAGCGCGCCTCGATCAGCAGCGACTGCTGCCGATCGAACCTGTCGAGGATATCGCCCTGGTTGCGTGCAAACAGAAACAACCGTGAATGCTGAGCCGATGCCGGATGGTCGGAAAACGCCGCGTAGAACCGCTGCGGCCAGTCAGCTGTCTGCAAGCGGTACGCCGCCACTGCGCGCCACAAGGAGGCGTCAACTGCGGGCGACCAGCGCCCGGCGCCGCCTTCGGTCTTCAGCGGTTGCAGTGCATCAAGCTCGCGCAGCAGCTCATCGTAGCGCTCGCTTCGATAGAGCGCTTCCAGACCGTAGCAGGCGATTTCAATGTCATCGGGGAAAACGCTCAGCGCCTGCTCGCTCAGCTGAATCACTTCCTGCCACTCTTCCAGGTTCAAGTAGCTGTCCAGCAGCAGGATCAGCGAACGGCGACGCCACGGATCGGGATCAGCTGACCACGACTGCCGCAGCAGCCTCTGCGCCTGATCGGCGTGTCCGGCGTTGCTGAAGATCAGCGCCAGGTAGTACGCCGAGCCGTCACCCAGCCGCTGCACTTCGGCAGCGTCAATCCGGGCAAAATCGAGCTCGAGAAACGGTTCATAGCTGCGGTTGCGCAGCTTTTCGCGCGCCTGCTCTAGGTCATAGCCCCAGACGTCGGCGCTGTCGGCGCACCCAGGCGCGAGCACGAGCAGCAGTAGCGCCAGAAAACGGCCCAAGCAGTAACCCGGCTTCAATCGGTGGCACATCGGGAGATTCAATTGCACGGAAAATAATGTACGTCAGAAAACCAAGCGCCGCAAGCGCCAGCAGGATAAATCCCAGAAACATTACTACACCGGTTCCGTGCGGTTGGCGCTCGGATTCCAATTCGGCGGCAAAACCGCGGGCTGCCGCGCGCTGGTGTTCCTGCTGCGGCTCGTCCTCGGACTCGAACTCGGACTCTACGTGGGAAAAATCGGCCTCGAGATGGTCAAGGTCGCCGCCGTCGAGCTCCAGATCGTCAAGACTGAAGTCGTCACCGTCATCGGTTGGTGCTGCGCTGTCGCCTTCGGCCGATTCCTCGGGCCCTGTTTCCAGTTCAAGGCTCGGTTCGCCGCCGCCCAGATCAAAACTGAAGTCAGCGTCTTCGACTTCGCTCTCCTGGCCCTCCGGTTCCTCGGCGAACCGCTGCTCGTCACGATCGAGGGCCTCCTGCCACGCTTGATCCTGTTCTTCACCGGTTTCAAAACTGAACTCTTCATCGAGTTCATCCAGCGAGAGGCCGTTGTCAACCGAAAGGCTCTGCTCTGACGCGGTGGAATCGGGCGCCGTCTCAGACGCTTCGGTCGGCTCGGGCTCCAGTTCCAATCCGAAATCATCGTCATCCGCTTCCAGTCCCAGGTCGAGGTCCTCTTCCTGCTCTTCGAGCGAGAAATCCGGTACCGAGTAAAGACCCTTTTCTTCCATCGAGGCCAGACTGACCGAGAGGCTCTGGTACTCACCGCTGGAGACATCGGTGGCGGTGGCGTTGAGATTGCCCGCGTCGTCAATGCCGAGCACCAGGCTGACCTCGACTTCGCCTTGCGGAGCAGTGCGGATATTCTCTACCACCAGCGTACCGACGTATTCGGCCTCGCCGGACTGGCCTTGCTCCGGCTCACCCTGATAGAGCGATATGTGAACAGCCCGCTGATTCTCATGGGCTGTTGTGAGCGTGAGACGTTTCTTTCCCTTCGCGGTCTTCTCAAAGATGGGATAAAAGGATCCATCCGCGATTTTTATCCCGATATGGGATCCCGACACGTGCAGCCTCCTGGTCCCGCAAAATGAGCCTATTTCTTTATCGGCAATTTGTCAACGAACCGTAGTATGGATCACTCGCGCGTCGGTTGACAGATGCCAATGGCGCCCGGATAATGCGTCAGTGGTCGATTTCACGCTGATAGCGCTGCTCACTCTTGTCATCTTTGTCCTCGCGGGGTTCTCGCTCATCCTTTTTCGCGGCAAGCCCGGCGGCGGCGGCAAGAAGCGCAAGCACAAACGCGACCGTGAATCGCTGGTACGTGAAGCCAACCGGGCACTCAGCCAGAACCCCAAGGACCCCGAGGCGCTGCGGACCCTCGCTGACCTCTACTACGACGAGCAGGCGTGGGACAAAGCCTTCAAAACCTACGCGGCACTGCTGGAAATCAGCGCCACCAATCCGGATCTGGACGGTTACTACATTAACCTGCGCCACGGGCTGTGCGCACTTCAGCTCAAGCAGCACGACACCGCCTATAAGTCGCTGGTCTTTGCGCGTTCGTTGAATAGTGAAGGATTTGACCTGAACTATAATCTGGGCTACCTGGAGTTCCTGCGCCGCAACTACGAGAAGGCTGTTTCGATGCTGCGTGCCGCGCGCGAGGAGCAACCCGATCACGCGGGCACCAGCCGCTACCTGGCGCAAGCGCTCTACAAGATCAAGAAGTACAACGATGCAATCAGCCTGTTGCGCCGCGTTGTAGAGCTGCAGCCCGAAGACAAAGAGTCGCTGTTTGTGCTGGCGCAGGCCTACTTCGAATTGGGCCAGGAGGATCAGGCAGCGCGGATATTCTCGCACCTGCGTACCGACCCGACGTACGGCCCGCGCGCGGCGCTCTTCTCGGGCACTATCCGGCTTAAGCAGAAACAGTACGAAAAAGCGCAGACCGATTTTGAGCTGGGGCTGCGTCACCAGAACATCCAACCCGAGATCGCAATCGAGCTGCGCTATCGCCTGGCCGGGGCCTACAGCCGGATGCAGCAGATTGGCAAGGCGCTGGCGCTGCTGGAGCAGGTCCAGCAAGCGCGCCCGGATTACAAGGACGTCCCGGCACAGCTCGGGCGCATGCGCGAGCTGCATTCGAATAAGAATCTGCAGGTATTTCTCGTGGCAAACTCATCGGAGTTCCTGGCGCTGTGCCGCAAGGTAACCGACAACTTCTTCCCGCAGGCGCGTATCAAGATCACCGACATCTCTGTGACGCGCAACGAGTACGCCGATATTCTGGCGGAAGTTGAAACCAGCAAATGGGTCGACCTGATCCTGTTCCGCTTCAACCGCACTACCGGTCAGATCGGTGAACTGATGCTGCGCGATTTTCACGCCCGCTTGAAAGACCTCAAGGCGGGGCGCGGTTTTTGCCTAACCGCCGGCCAGTTCTCCGATGGCGCCAAACAGTTTGTTGAAGCGCGCCTGATCGATCTGATCGAGAAAGAACAACTGGTCAAGATTCTCAACAAGACTTCCTGACAGCGCGTGCGATAATCAGGTGGCGATCGGCCTCCAAAAAGGGGACGTCCAGAGCGCGGATCTGCACGTCGGCAAAGACCGCTTCCAGCCGTGCGGCAGCCGCGGCGGTTGTTTCTCTGCGTCCCTGGTAGATCAGCAACGCTCCAGCGGCAGACAGGGAACGCGATAGTCCCGCAATCGCGCGGCTGTCAAACGGGCTGAGCGCGCGCACCAGCAGCAGCTCAAACGGGTGGCTCAGCTGGGCGAGATCTGCCTCGGTAACCGAAAGCCCCGGTCTGTGCAGCACCGCGCACACGGTACGCAAGAACGCCACACGCGCCGCCGACCGGTCCAGCAGCACCATCGAGGCCAACGGCAGCCGCAGCGCCAGCGGCACGCCGGGAAAGCCGGCCCCGGAACCGATGTCGCAGGCGTTTACCTGCTGCGGCTGCAACCCGCACTGCGCCAGCGTCTGCTCAATAAGCGGCACCGCGGCCAGGCTATCCAGAACGTGGCGTACAACCAGATCACGCGGCGTTTCGAATTTCACCAGGTCTGTGCGGCCACTCCAGAGCAGCAACTCTTGCAGATAGCGTTCCAGTGCAGCGCACAGTTGCGACAGCTCCGCCTCAGCGGCGGCCGCTTGCCCGCCGGCAAGCGCCGTGATGCCCTGCCGCAACAGCAGCTTGTCGGCCTGCGACAAGCCCGACGGCGGCTCGCTGCGGCGGCTGCGGCCGCCTAACCGGCCTGCTTTGCCCATCGTCCCAGGCTGACCATCAGAATAGCGATATCGGAATTGCGCACACCCGAGATCCGTGACGCCTGGCCGATTGACAACGGCCGAATGCGCTTGAACTTCTCTCGCGATTCATTGGAGATTCCGCTCAACGCGTCGTAGTCAAAGTCAGCCGCGATCTTCATTCGCTCCATACGCTGGAAGCGGTCCACCTGGCGGTCCTGGCGGGCAACGTAGCCCTCGTACTTCACGTCCAGCTCAACCTGCCGCAGCCACTCTATCGGCCGCGGTTCGGCCAGACTGCGGTCCACCGCTGCCAGATGGACCATCGCCACTTCGGGAACCTTGAGCAACTGGTAGAATGTCTTGCCCATACTGCTGTCCAGTTCGAAACTTCCGCCCAACTGCAGCGTGCGCAGCGCACTGACATCGGCCTCGGCCACACGCCGCTTGCGCAACAGCTCCTTGATCTCCTCCACACCGACGCATTTGGCCAGAAAGCGCTGGTAGTAGCTGTCTGTCACCAGGCCGACCTCACGCCCGATCTCCACCAGGCGCATGTCGCTGGAATCGTGGCGCAGACTGAGCCGGTGCTCGGCGCGCGAGGTGAACATGCGGTAGGGTTCCTCGGTTCCCAGCGTCACGAGATCATCGATCATCACACCGATATACGCCTCGGCGCGCGAGAGGATCAGCGGCTCTTTGCGCTGTAGCGCGCGGGCAGCGTTTATGCCCGCCATCAGGCCCTGCCCGGCGGCCTCCTCGTAGCCCGACGAGCCGTTGGTCTGTCCGGCTACGTAGAGCCCGCGCACCATCTTGCACTCCAGGCTGGGATAGAGCTGCGACGGATCGATGTAGTCGTATTCCACCGCGTAGCCGGGGCGCATGATCCAGGCGTGCTCCATGCCCGCAATGGTGTGAATGAAGCGCTGCTGTACGTCCTCGGGCATCGATGTAGAGACACCGTTGAGATACATCTCAGCGGTCTGCAGCCCCTCGGGCTCCACGAAGATCTGATGTCGGCTGCGGTCGGGAAACTTGACCACCTTGTCTTCGATTGAGGGGCAGTAGCGCGCACCGTGTCCCACAATCCTGCCTGAGTAGAGCGGCGAACGGTGCATGTTTTCCGCCAGCACCCGATGAGTCTCTTGATTGGTGAAGGTGATGTAGCACGGCAGCCTGGGCCGGTCAACGCTATCGTAGGAGAACGAGAACGGTACAATGTCCTGGTCGCCGAACTGCGGCTCCATCCGGCTGAAGTCCAGCGAATCGCGGTGCACCCGCGCCGGAGTGCCGGTCTTGAGCCGCCCGAGCTTGAATCCCACCCGGCTCAGCCCGTGCTCCAGCCCGGTGGCGGCGGGTTCACCGAGTCTGCCGGCGGGCATCGAGAACTCGCCGATGTAGATCCGCCCGTTGAGAAAGGTTCCGGTGGTCACAATCACTTTGGCGGCGCGGAAGCGCCGACCGCGTTCAGTTACAATACCACGGACCTCGCGCCCGGCCGAGTCGAGGATAAAGTCAACCGCGGTGTCCTGAAAGATGCAAAGATTCTTCTGCTGCTCGAGCGTCTTCTTGGCCAGCGTCTGATAGGCAAGCTTGTCGGCCTGGGCCCGCGGAGCCTGCACCGCCGGGCCGCGGCTGCGATTGAGCACCCGAAACTGGATCATGGTGGCATCAATCAGGCGCCCCATCTCACCGCCGAGCGCATCGATCTCGCGCACCATATTGCCCTTGGCAAGCCCGCCGATTGCCGGATTGCACGACAGCTTGCCGATACAGTCGAGGTTCTGCGTTATCATCAGGACGGAGAAATCAAGCCGGGCAACGGCTAACGCCGCTTCTATCCCGGCGTGTCCACCGCCGACTACAATTGCGTCAAAATCTATCTCTTGCATTGCGCTACATCACTCAGTTGCCGACTTCCAGCCGCCATTATCGCCGCCGCGGCGCGCGGCTGTCAATGCGGCTCATTTGCCGACGCAGAAGCCGGCAAACATCGCGCTGAGTACGTCTTCAGTGGTGACCTCGCCGGTGATGGCGCCCAGCGAGTGCAACGCTTCCTCTACATCCAGCGCCACCGCGTCTACCGGTATCTGCCTGGCGAGACCCTCGAGCACGTGGCCAAGCGCGGAATCGGCGGCCTCCAGCAGTTGCTTCTGCCGTAGCGAGTCTATGACCGGCTCACCGTTCCACGTCAGCGACGCCGGCAATATGCGCTCGCTGATCAGCTCGATCAGTTGCGGCAGTCCAGCGCCGCTGTTGAGGCTGACCGCGGTGAAGCCGTGCGGGGCTGAACGTGCGCCGGCGGCCGGCAGGTCAATCTTGTTCCAGACACCCACCAGCCGGCCGCTGTCGCGCAGTTGCTGCAGCATCGCAGATTCGCTATCGTGCACTCCCTCGCCGGCATCGATGACGTAGAGCACCAGGTCGGCGGCATCGAGGATCTCCTGGCTGCGGCGCATGCCTTCGGTTTCAACCCGCTCGCTGGAGTCGCGAAAACCGGCGGTATCGTACAGCCGCACCGGCACACCGGCGAGTGCAATCGTGGACTCGATGTAGTCACGCGTGGTGCCGGCGGTCTCGGAGACAATCGAACGGTCCTGGCGCAGCAGCTCATTAAACAGAGAAGACTTACCGGCGTTGGTGCGTCCGGCTATCGCCACGCGCACGCCCTGCTGGTAGATGCGGCCGGTACGGTAACTGGCCAGAAGCTCCCGAATCTGGTCGCGTACCTCAACCACCGCCTCGGGAGCAATCACCACCTCGCCGCTGTCTTCTTCGGGATAATCGAGCTGGATATCCACCGCGGCCAGCAGCGTAACCAGGCGCGCTTTGATAGCGTTGATGCGTTGCTCCAGGGCACCCGAAAGCCGTTGCAGCGCCATCTCGTGCGCCTCGGCCGTTCTGGCAGACACTAGCTCGTTGACCGCCTCGGCGCGCGTCAGATCGAGCTTGCCGGCCATAAAGGCGCGCAACGTGAACTCACCCGGCTCGGCCTGGCGGAACCCGATGGCCAGCAGCACCGCCAGGATACGCTGGATGCCGGCGCTACTGCCGTGGCACATGATTTCAACGGTATCCTCACCGGTGTAGCTCCCCGGCGCCCGCAGCAGCACAACCATCACCTCGTCCAGCCGCGCCCGGCTATCGGGGTCAACCACGAACCCGTGGTGCACGCTGTTTGGCGCCGCGGTTGCCAGCTTGCCGGCCGGTACAAAGATGCGGTCAACCAGCTCGATAGCTCCCGAGCCCGAACAGCGGATGACCGCAATTGCGCTGCTGCCCCACGGCGTTGCCAGCGCTGTTATCGGCGGGTTTTGATGATCAGCCATGACTGCGGTAGAATCTACCGCCAATATGGGCCATTATCAACCGGGAAACCGATATGAGTGAGATGCACGACCTTTCGCAGATGGATGAAAAAGACGCCCGCAGCTACGTAGTGCACTGTGTCACCGAGCTCAACATGCAGCGGCGCCGCCTTGCCGAGCGTACCCGGGAACGTGACCGCTGGCAGAAACGCGCCCGGCTGGCCGCTGAAGCCGGGCGCGATGATCTCAAGCGCGCCGCCGAGGAAAAGCTCATCGATCTCAGCGTAGAGGTTGAGACGCTGCAGAGCGAGGTCCGGCGCCTGCAGAACGATGCCGCAGAACTGATCCAGCAGTTGCGGCTGCAGCGCAACGCCGGCGTTGCGGTTCAGTTTGCCACCGCGCTGGCCGACCAGCTGGAGGCCGCCGCGCGCGGAACGCCCGAGGAATGAGCGCGGCAATCACGGTCTACGGCCATCGCGGCTGCAGCGCGCACGCACCGGAGAACACTATCGCCTCGTTTGGCATGCTCGCCGAGCTGGCACAGCGCGTCACCGCCGGCAGCCGGGTTGTCATCGGTGTTGAGCTCGACGTTCAGCTCAGCGCCGACGGTGAGCTGGTGGTGTTTCACGACTGGGATCTGCAGCGCATCGCCGGGCTGCCCACCAGAATCACCGCCGCCGCCTACCCCGAGCTGGCCGGCATCGATGTCGGCAGCTGGTTCGACGCGCGCTTTGCTGCAGAGCGCATCCCACGGCTGCACGAGGTCTTCGAGCTGCTCGGCGAGCGAGTAGTCTACGACATTGAACTGAAGCATCGCGAGCACGGTGAGACAGCGCTGGAGGCGGCCGTTGCGCGTGCCATACGGCACGGCGGTCTGCAGCATCGCTGTCTGGTGTCGTCCTTCAATCCGTACGCATTACGCGGATTCCGGCGCCACGCACCGTCAATACCGCTGGGGCTTATCTACGCTGATGATCCGGATGTACCGTGGATTCTGCGCCGTGGCGCGGGGCGTTTGCTGGTATCGGTGGATGTGCTCAAACCGCGCCGGCAGCAGGCGCGCGCGGCGCTGCGGCGGCTGCGTATCGGGCGCAGGCTGCCGGTAGTTCCGTGGACAATCAACGATCCGGCAACCGCGCGTGAACTGCTGGAGCTCGGCTGTAGCGGAATAATCAGCGATGATCCACAAGCCATCAGCGCAGTCGTGCGCTGAACTCCTCTCCCATTTTGACCCCAAGATTGCGAAACGCCGCGCTGATTGCCCCGGCGGCGCTGCTGCTGCGGCTGCGCTGGAACGTCGTGATTGAGTGCAGAACCTCGCCGCTGTGGAGATCGATTGCGTACACCGTACCGGAGACGCGCACTATAACGCCGTCGCTCTCGTCAAACTCGTCTATCGCGGCAACACCGTAGATCACGCGATCCACGCTGTTGCCGAAGCGCTCGCGCCACTCAGCGGCAAGCTGTGCACGGCTGCGGTCTGCCAGGCGTGAAGAATCAAACGGCAGTGACTGAACGGTGAAGTCGGCACGCGACAGCGCGGCCTCGATTCCGGCAGCGGTGGCGTTACCGTTTATGGCGTTGCCAACGATATCGGTATCGAGCACAACCACTGCGGTTGGTATCGCGCGTGCGTGCGAGACCACCTCATAGGGGATAACCACCCGCCGGCTCACCAGTGCATCGCGCAGGCCATCCACTACCGGCTGCCCGGAGCGCGGCACACTTTCGAGTTCCTGCAGCATTCCGCTCATGTCGAGCGAGATCGTCAACGACTCTGAACCCACAAAGGTAGTTGCCGGATGCTCAAACGACGCGCTGCCGTCCGCGTCGGAGATGATCCGCGCCGAGCGCATCCCCAGGCGCCCGTTGGGCATCATCTCGCGGTAGCTCACCGAGAGCGGAACCCCGCCGATGCCGCGCCCCGACAGGCTGTCCACCACCCGAACCCGGAACGGTTCGGCAAAGCGTTCCCCGATAACCGCCGACTGTGCGTCGCGTTGCGGCTCGATCCTCAGCCCGGCCACCAGTCGGCGCGCGGCGTTTACGCTGCTCTGAAAGCGAATCTCTGCGTTGTCGATATCCGAACGCGCGGCTGCCGCGGCGGCCTCGATATAGGCAGCAATTGCGGCAAAGGTATCCCCGGCCGCCTCGGCCTCGCGCGCCTGGCGCTCCGGTCGGCTGATCGCTTCCTGGCGCTCGCGAAACAGCGCCGCGATACGAGCTTTCTCGGCCTCCAGCGCGGCGCGCTCGTAGGCAACCAGGATGTGTGCCGTAACCGCGTCATCGCGGCGTTCAATATAGCGGTCCTGGACGCGGAAACCGGAGACGCGGGCGCTGCCGCTCTGGCGCACCTGTTGTGTGACCGAGGTCTCAAACCGCTGCAGGCTGGCGCGCGCCTCGGCTGTGGTCTCGGTGGTTACCGTTACGCCGATGTAGCGCACGATCTCGTCTATCAGGCTGTTGAGCGCGTACTCCTCGGCCGCGGCTGCATCACCCGTCGGGTCACTGGCGCTGCCGACAAAGTATTCGTAACGCGCGTCCGCCTGCGGCCTTGTGACCACCCACTCGGGCGCCGCTTGCTCAGCGGCGGGAGCCACCGTGGACGGCGCAGAGGAACACGCTGCCGCCATGAAGGCGGCAGCGATCAGGATTGCCAACAAGCGTAGACGATCAGCCATTGCGCGGGCTACATGCTCAGACCGTTCTCAAAGGCTTCCTTGACCCGGTCCCGGGCGGTCTGCTCTTCCTCGCTGGCCGGCTGGTTGCGCCGCGCGGCGTCATCAAGCGCGTTGCGGATCATGCGGTCCAGAGTAGGCCGCGGAATTGTGTAGAGCACGTAGTAGCTGTACGCGTCTTCGTCCACGCCGCCATCCGGGGTGTAGTAGCGCATCTGCATCCAGTAGTCGTCTACCGGACGATAGCCGGAGAATTCGGCATCCGAGAAGGTCAGCACCACCTGCTCCATGTAGTTCTCCACCAGATCCATGTCACCCACCGCAGCACCGGCAAACTTGGTCTGCACCCGGTTGCGTACCGTCTGCGCTATCTCGGAGGCAGCGCTGAAGTTGCGGGTCCACAGCTCGGCGCCCTGCAGGCTCTGCGCACGCGGTGACTCGAACTTGAACACGTAGACATCGTCAAAGCGCGACTGCTCTTCCAGTTCCAGCGCACTCAGAACCACCCAGTCGGGCACGTCGCGGCCAAAGCGGTAGTTCTTGTGATCGAGCACATCGGGGCGCCTGGCAACCGGCTCGGGCACATCGGCGGTCACCGGCCGCGGCTCGGGCTCTGAAGCGCAGCCGGCAATCATCAGCAGGGTCAGCAAAGCCAGGGTTGCCAACACGATCATCTTTTTCACGGGTATTCCTCCTGAACGAACCGGCATCACCAGCCGGTGTTGAACGTCATAGACTTACCACGCGTCATAACGTGGTACATGTTCTCCATTCCCGGCACCGTTGCCGACACGTTGTACATCAAGTCTTCCAATTCATCGATGCGGCCGAAGTAGAACACGTCGTACTGTGTCTGTTCGGCGGTCTGCGACACGGTAATGATATCCGAGACCCTGCTGCGCAGACGGCGGCGAAACTCGCTCATCATACGTGAATCTGTAGAGTCCTGTATCACGATCTGGTAACGCACACCGCGCGCCACCGTGTTGGCCATCTGAACCCGTGACTGTTCCACCGCCAGCGGCATCGCCTGGTAGACCGTTGACTGCAGCGCGTTGAGAACCGCGTCCTGCTGCGAAGAGCGGCTGGCGGTGCGCTGGCTGCGGCGGTTGACCGAACCGAGCAGCTGCCCGGTGGAGGTCTCAAACATGCGCAAGGTCACGTTGGCACTGCCGTAGTGCGTGGCGCCCTGCGTCTCACCCGAGGTAGCGGCGTCCAGCTCGATGTAGACGTCGGCGCCCAGGCGCTGCGCCACCCATTGCAGGATACTGACCTCCCGCCCGGTCTCCTGCTCGTAGACCAGCTGCTGGTCGCGCGTCAGGCTCTCGACCTGACCGGCGTCAACGGCGGTCATGCCGTTGGAGGTCAGGTAACTGTTGGCCTGGTTGACACCGCTACGCATCACAAACGGGCTCTCGGGTGACTCCTGGTTGAAGTACACCAGGTAGGTCATGGTGTCGACGTAGCGCCGGATAAAACGCTGTTCCTCGGGAGTGGCCTGATCCCAGTCATCAACCTGCGCTTCCAGCGCCGCTGTCGGCGCGCGCTGTGCCGGCGTCTGGGCATCAGCGTGTGCCTCCTGCACCGCATCCGAGTCTATGCCGTTGGCGTTGAGCACCGACTCAATGGCCGGCCGATTGACCCGGATCGAGATCTGGTAGATCATGTCCATCTCATCGATAGAGCCGACGTTTTCGCGCCGCAGCGTCTGCATGGTCTCGTTGTGCACAAAGGCGTTGGGATTGCGGGTATTGTAGAGCACCGCGTCCAGCGTAGCACTGTGCGCTGCCTCGGCGTCTGCGCCTATCATGTCTATTACCGCGTTGCGCACCGCATCAATCTTGGCGTCGTTCATCGCCAGCGCCAGACTCGGCCCGCGGCCGTTGCCGGGGTAGACATCCGCTTGCGCCGTGCCGGAGGGTGCCCCCGCGGACGATGGGCCCGACGCGCATCCCAGAATCAGTAGCAGCACTGCCGCTGCCGTGGTAAACCGTACCAGAGATCGCATTCCGCCACGCTCCTGTAATCTACTTGAAAGTTACCCCGGCCCCGATCAGAATTCCACCGTAACCGTCGAAAAAGCGTGTCAGCTCGGACGGTACCAGCCCGTCGTAGAGCCCGAACCAGCGCGCGTAACCGCCCTCCACAAAGAGCATGGTATCGCGGTTCAGCAGGATGTTGGCCGTCAGCCGGGCGCTCCCGCCGAGATGGCTCACAAAGTAGTCGTCGCCAAACAGGCCGGGATTGAACGGGACCGCACCGCCAACGCCAAAGGCAACGCTGGGCGTCAGTTTCAGACGGCCAAAGTACTGGTTGTACTCACCGCCGAGGTAGAGGTTCAACGGAAACAGCAGCCCGAGCACCGTCCCGGTAAACGGAACCTCCATTCCTATCAGCGGCCGCCAACCAAAGTAGCCGCGGCTGGGAACCGCCTTCAGCCCCACAGCAAATACCGTGCGCTGATCAGCAATGTCGACAAACGTATTCCCGTACACCACGATGTCGGCCCCGAAACGCGGTACCTCCTGCAGCTGATCGCCTACAAACGGACCGTGCTGCGCGTAGAGCAGGTACCCTATCGAGAACTCTTCACGAACTTCGCGGATCACGATCATGCCGGTCTCATCGACGGTCTGGTGCCCAAGCGCGGTTAGCCGCGGCGCCACAATCGCGTACTCGTCACCGCGCTCTATTCCCATGTTACGGCCGAACTCGATAGTCACGCTACGCCCGGCAACCTCGAGTATGCCGGTGCGGATCTGAAAGATATCCATATCGCGGATGCGGTAGACCAGCTGCGGTGCAATGCCGTTGACCGCCTGCCGCATAGCGTTGACCGCGTTGCGGTCCGATCCGCTGGTCTCGACAAAGAACTGTCCGACGGTAGAGAGGTCCTCCACATCGAGAAAGGTAAACGAGGTCTCTATGGTAGCGTTATAGTCACCGTCGCGATCCTGCGACAGATTGTAGAACGAAACCGACGGAATCACCACAATGAAGCCGCCACCGATGCGCTCGAGCTCCTCGGCGGTGAACGCCTCCTGACCCAGCAGCACCGCCTCGGGGAATTCCGCGCTGTCCTCGCGGTAACGGCGCAGCGCATCGGCAAACGCGCTCACGTTCTCGTAGTCCAGCCGGTGCGTCAGGCCGATAACGTCAAAACGGCCCAGGTTGATGAACACGCTGCGGATCTGTTCATCCACAGCGCCCACCGCCTGGCGGAATATTTCCGAGGTGCGCGCCTCCACGCGCCGCTCGTAGCGGAATACGCGCCCGAGCTGCACCACCGTCTGGCGCTCAGGAACCGGATCGCGCGGTTCACCATAATAACTGAGGCGAAAGATCGCTATTTCCTGGCGTTCAGAGAAGTATTGCGCGCCTATCTGCGCCAGCACTATCAAGAAGAGCCAACACACCGTCAGCAGACGGCGCAGCCACCGATTCACGTTCACCCCCCGCACGTCGATGCGTTCCGTAACCCAATTTCCGCGCGCGCAGTATAGCAGAGATGCGCATCACGGTACATGCAGCGATTGCCGTATCCCGCTGGTACCGTGGAACGCAAGCAGTGAGTCAACCCGGACCTCCGCGGCACCTGCGTCATTTGCTATCTCCAGACGTACCCCGCTGAAAGGCGCTGCAATTGGCGCCTGCACCGGATCACGATCATTTACTCTGATCCAGAGCAGGTCAGCTCGTCTTTCCAGCTGGAACCGCAGCACTCCCGGGCCACCGAGAGAGTGGCTCAACAGCGGCGCATCGTCAGCCACGTTCAGCAGCTCAACGCGCGGCGCGGGCGTTCCGGCAAACTCAATTGACAGCTCCAGCGTTACCTCGCTCGAATCAAAGCCCACCGCCGGACCGATCAGCGCTGCTCCGGGTTCCAGCACGGCACTGCCGCCCGCTACTGTTACCTCGCCGCGCGTTGCAAACGACTGCGGCAGAGGCGGCCGTTCAAATCCCTCGGCAACAATCAGCGACTCACCGTGGCGCCTCAGCTGTTCAACCCGGAACGGTGACGTGTTGGCTGCCGGGCGGCTGTGCTCGTCGCGGAAGAAGATGCCGAACTCGTCGATCACCCCGATGAAACCGCCCTCGCCGCCGATAACCGAGCGGCCGGCCAACGGCTGCCAGCGGCCATCCAATCCCCTGTTGGGCCGCGCAAAACCCAGCGGAATATCGGCTGCACCCGCCGGCTCGCGGTCAACAAACCACGCCACCGAGGTATACCCGGCGTGCGGCACAACCGCCACATTGATGTCCACCGGCCGTCCCGGCTGCAGCGCGGCCCCCTCGGAGGTAACCGTAGCGCTGCGTCCGCGCGCAGCAAGCTGCAAGCGCAGTTCACCCTCATCAGCCAGCTCGAGCCGCAGCTCGAGCGATGAATCCTCAGCGCGAGCTGAAAACAGGACCCGGTCTCGCTGCGGTTCGGTCAGCGCGAGGCGCATCGCAATTGAAAACGGCTCCAGTCCTGCGTTGGTGAACGGCAGAATGACTTCTTCGAAGCCGATGGCGGCGGCACCGTCGAGGTAGTAGCCGAACAGCTCGTGCACGATACGTAGTTCCGCTGCACCGAAGGTCTGCGCACTCGCCGCAGTAGCGCCAACCAGCGCGTTGCGCATGCCGCTGTCGCGCGTATTACCGGCAAAATGCAGCAGGACGTAGTACGATTGCGGCGGCCCAAAGCCGCGTTCGGAGGCTGAGCGGGATTCCTTGACCACCAGATCGCTCTGCTGCGAGACCTGTGAAGCAAAACCGAAATCGGCACCGCGCGGCGCCGCCGGAAACAGTTCGAGCACAACCGGATAGACGCCTTCGCTCTGCGGTGAGCGCAGCATCAGCTCACCAGCACCGGCAGATAGCAGCCCCTGCATAACCGGTTCACCATTGAAGCTCCAGCGCAGAAACGGATCGGCCTGCGGCGGGATGTCGAGCTCGGCGCGTAGTATACCTTTCGAGTCGGTCATGAAGGTAGGCGGGTAGGCGGAGATTGAAGCGACGGCAAACGGCGCATCGCTGACGAACAGGCGCCGCTGAAACTCTGCGCTGCGGCGGCCGTCGTTGAACAGCTTAAAATGCACGGTGTAGAATCCGGTGGCCAGCTGTTCAACCGCTAACGCCGGCAGTCTGCCGCGATCGATCTCGGCGGCACTGATTGTTCGTTCAGCGGCAGCCTCGCCGTCCTGGTCGATAAACGTTACTTCGACGCGGTCAGGATAACGCCCCTGAGGGCCGGGCAGCAGCGTCGCGCTGATAGTCCCGCTGCGGGTCACTACAGTACCATCGGCAACAGTCTGCAGCCTGAGATCGCCGTCCTCGGACAGCGAGGGCATGACCAGGCCTCCGTCCCCGCACGCTGAGAAAAACAGCACTGTCATGAGTATCAGCGCTACCCGCCGCATATTGGCCCTGCTTCAAAAATACCACGCGGCACGGCAAACCACCACAAATGACGGCGATAGCCGCCGTTGCTGCAAATTCTACGGAATTCGGGCTGCAGGGCTTGAAACTCAGGGCCGTTCGGGCCATATTATAGTTGATGATTGTAGATACAAGGGTTTATGCGCGGCCGGCACTCGTGCCGAGTTTCATCGCGGAGCAGTATCGCTCACAGAGCAAGCACGGCAGCTTCAGCGCAGGCTCGCTGGTGCTGGATCTTTCCGGTTTCACGCAGATGACGTCCGCGCTGATGGAGCACGGAGGCGACGGCGCCGAGACCATTGCTCAGATCATAAATCGAGTATTCGGACCGCTGGTGGACGTGGTGCAGCGCTCGGGCGGCTTCGTAGCCGGTTTTGCCGGCGATGCGCTGAGCGCCATCTATCCTCGCACCGGCTTGGACCACGTAGCCGACGCCGCTTCCGCGCAGCTGGCGCTGTTGAACACAATGCATCTCCAGCGCACCCCGTACGGTGATTTTGCGCTCGATGCCAAAGTCGGTATCGGTTACGGCGAAGTGCAGTGGTCTATAGTGGATGCCGGTGACGCTCAGCGTACCTGGTTCTTCCGCGGCCCGGCTCTGGACAGCGCATCGGCTGCCGAGCAACACGCCGCACCGGCAAGCGTAGCAATTGCCGGCGGCCAGCGCAGCCACCTGCAGCAGCACCCGGCAACCCAGCAGCTGGCAGACGGCTTCTACCGCGTAGAAACGTCTCACGCAAGGCATCACGCCGGGCACAGCGTTGGCGGCGGTTCCGGGCCTGCCGCCGAACCGGCCCCCGCTGAGGCCGGCGAACAGGCACGCGGCGACGCGCCGTTTCGGCCGCTGGAACAGCTTCCGCCCGAATTCGGCGGCGAGTTCCGCCGCGTCGTGGCGGTATTTCTTTCGCTGCGCGAGCTGGATGATGAGCAGACCAGCCGCCGGATCACCGAGCGCCTGCTGACCCTGGCCCACGACTACCGCGGCTATTTCGACATGATCGAGTTCAGCGACAAGGGCCCGCTGGCGCTGGTACTGTTCGGCGCGCCGCAGTCCCACGGGCAGATTCTGCAGCGCGCCGTGGAGTTCTCACTCGCGGTCACCGCTGAACTGGGCCGGTCTGCGCGGGTCGGATTGTCCGAGGGGATAGCATACGCCGGATATATCGGGTCACAGCACCGCGCTACCTACTCTGTGCTGGGAGAAACCGTCAACCTCGCGGCGCGCATTGCAACCAGCGCCCGCTGGGGAGCGGTAGAACTGCCGCACAGCAACGCTCCCGATGAAGGCTACCGCCTGCATGGCATCGACAGCCGCAGCTTCAAGGGCGTAGCGCAGCCGGTAGCGCTGGTTGAGGTTGAAGCGCCGCTCCAGGCGGCTGCGGTTGCCACGGTCAGCGCCGAGCAGCCGATGTTCGGCCGCGAAGAGGAGATGCAGACGCTGCGGCAGTGGCTGCAACCGCTGGAAAGCGGCCACTCCGCGGGAGTACTGCAGCTCAGCGGTGAAGCGGGGATCGGCAAGAGCCTGCTGCTGCTGCACTTCTGCCGCGAAATCGAGACAAAGCTGGCGGTATTCGCGCTGCACGCAGACCCTATTCTACGCAAGAGCCTCAACCCCTTTCCGGCGCTGGTAAACCAGCTGTTTGCGCGTGCAGAACTGCCCGCACCCACCGCCGACACGCTGGACAAATCTGTGCAGCAGCTGTCCGCCAGCTACCGTGAACGCGGAGCCGCCGAGGAGCTGCTGGCTGAACTCGACCGAACCGCTGCCGCACTGCCGGCGTTACTGGGCTTCCCGATCGACAGCCGCGGTTACAGCGAGCTCGATCCGCAGGCGCGCTTCGAACTGACCGGCGCACTGATCGAAGCCCTGGTTGCGCTGGCCGTGCACGACACTCCCGCGGTGCTTGTTATCGAAGACGCCCACGCTCTGGATGAGGACTCGCTGTGGCTGCTGCAGCGGATTGTGACGCAGGCACGCTCGTTGCCGCTGGCTATCCTGCTGCTGACCCGCGGCAACCTCTACCCGCAGGACAGCCGAACAGACAGCGCTCACAGCACCGCCGGCAGTACAGCCCCGCTCCCCGCCGCCGAGGAGCTCCAGCGCGTGCGTCTGGGACCGATCTCGCCGGATGCTCTGTCGCTGTTGCTGGCACACGTCCTCGGTGGCCCGGTATCCGAGGAGTTGCGCCGGTTTGTTGAACAGCGCGTTGGCTTGCATCCGTTCTTTGCCGGCGAGCTTGCGCGCTACCTGGCAGACAACGATGCACTCCAGCGCGGCAGCGACGGCTACCGCGTGCGCCACGGCGAAACGCCCATTCCAGACGACGTGGCAGCGCTGCTGGTCGAGCGCATCGATGCACTGCCGGTGACGGTCAAAGAGGTGGCACGGCTGGCAGCGGTTGTCGGCAGCCAGTTTTCCGCCGGCATAATACGGTCACTCAGCGCCGACACGGATATCGATCTGGAGCACGCGCTGGACGAAGGCAGCCGTAGCGCACTGTGGGACAGCGACGGCGAAGGCGGCTATCGGTTTACCCAGGATCTGCTGCGCGAAGCGGTAGTCTCGATGCAGCTTCACGATCAGCTGCGTCTGACGCACGGACGGATTGCCGACGCGCTGATAGCCGAGCATCACGCTAACCCGGCGTACGCCGCAGACATTGCATTCCACTGTGAGCAGGCCGCGCGCCGCGAGGACGCCGGCCTGTGGCTGTGGCGCGCATTTGAGAACGCGCGCGACAATTTCAAGAATGCTCGCGCGCTCGACTTCCTGTCGCGCTACCAGCAGCAGGTCTCATCTCACCATGACCAGCTGCGCGCGCATCAGCAGGCCGCCGGAATCTATGAGGTAACCGGCCAGTGGGACCGGGCCGCTGAAACCCTTACGCTGGCTCTCGGTGTCTCGGTCATCGCGCGCCAGCCGCAGATCCAGGGCCAGCTGCTGAGCGGACTCGGGGCAATCTATCAGCGCCGCGGCGACAATGCACTGGCGATCAGCGTCCTGAATAATGCAATCGACATTGCGCGCTCGCTGCAGCAGCCCGACCTGGCCGCCGAAGCGCTGGTCAGCCTCGGGCGTGCAGAGTGGTCTTCGGGCAACTACGACAAGGCGCTCGCTGCGCTGCAGCAGGCCGAGAGCGACGCCGAAAGCGCCGCTGACCTCAAGCAGCTGGGCCTTGCACACTACTTCTACGGGGTGGTGCTCAGAGATCAGTCACGCTACGAAGAGGCCATGCAGAAGTACCGTCAGGCCCACCAGCGCTTTGAAGAGCTCGGTGACAGCCGCCTTATGACTTATCCGCTCTACGATATGGGCATCGTACTGCAGTATCAGGGCGATACCGAACAGTCACAGCGCTATTTTGAACAGGTGCACGCCGTCTACCGCCAGATCGGTTACCGCAGCGGTATTTCCGCCGCCCTGTTGAACCTTGGAGTTCTCAAAGACCGCGTTGGAGATTTTGACGCGGCGATCGAGTATTTTGTCCAGGCGCGCCGGATCGCCGAAGCCATTGACGAAAAACTGGCGTTGGCTTACACCCTTTTCAGTATCGGGGCAACCTATTACAAGATGCACGACGACCGCAAGGCACTCGAGTACCTGAAGGACTCACTGAAACTGATGCGTCAATTGAAGGCCAAAGGCTACTACGGTTACGCGCTGTCCTACCTGGTGTGCCTGTACCAGCGGCTCGGTGACTCCAATCGTGCAATTCGCCTGGCCTGGTACCACAGCCGCAACATGCAGGAGGTCGGCAGCGACGGCGAGAACGGGCGCACATTCATGGGTGTAGCGATGGCGCTGGCAGGCGGCGCAACGCTGACGCATGAGGCACGCTCGCAGCTGGCTGAGATTGCCGAGCGTGCGGAGATAGAGAACCAGGACGCCGAAACGTTCTTCGGCAAGGCAATTGAGACCGCGCGTGCTGCCGGTTACGTCAACACCCTGATACCGGCGCTGCACTACTTTGGCTCGTACCTCGATTCCGCCGGGCGGCAGGGCGAGGCGCTCGATTGCTATCGAGAAGCTCTGCGACTGGCCGAGGCCGCGGGCTGGAAGCTGTTTGTGGAGCGTATGAAGCGGCGCTATCCGGCTGCGGCGCTGCAGGGAGAACTCGTCGATGCGGCAGGGTGAGGTTCAACGGCAGCACATCGATGTTCAGGCGCTGTTTCACGCCAAGAATCCGCGCGTTGCCGCGCGCATCCCGGCAATCGGCTACCGCTACCTGCGCCGCATAGTCCACCAGCAGGAGATCAACACGTTTCTATCGGACAACACCGCGCCCTCGGGCTGCGCGTTTGTCGCGCAGGCGCTGCAATTCCTCAATCTGTCCACCGAGACCCGTTGTGCCGATCGACTGCCCGATAATCCGCGGATAGTGCTGTGCGCCAATCATCCCACCGGAGGAGCCGACGGGCTGTGCGCCATGCAGCTGCTGTGCCGGCGCTACGGCAGCCTGCGCGTGCCGGCCAACGATCTGCTGATGACCCTGCCGGGCTTGCGCGAGTTCATCGTGCCGGTGGACAAATACGGATCAAACGCAGCCCAGGTGCGTCAGTACGACACTCTGTTTGCCTCCGAGCATCCGGTGCTGGTGTTCCCATCCGGACGCACGGCGCGCCCGGGCCCCGAAGGTTTGCTCGACTATCCGTGGTCGAAGACCTTCATCAAGAAGGCTCGCGCGCACAATCGGGCCATTGTGCCGCTGCACATAGCGGGACGCAACTCGTCCTTCTTCTATACCGTGTGGCGGCTGCGCAGCGTGCTGCGGTTGACCGCCAATCTTGAGATGCTCTACCTGGTCGATGAACTGTTCAAGCAGCGCGGCCGCTGCGTTCAATTGACCGTTGGTCCCCCGCTGTACGTTTCAGACGGTGATAGCTGCAGCGACCACGCCCTGGCTGAGCGTATTCGGCAGCAGGTGCATCGCCTCGGCGGGCATCCGCATTCTGACAGCGCCACACCAGACACAAGGGAGGTGCGCGTATGACACAGTCGGAACTGGTTCCGGTAGCGGCACCGGTTGACCCGCAGCTGCTGCGTGACCAGTTTGCACGCTTCAAGCCGGTGCGGGAGTTCAAGGGCCTGCAGGTCTACCTGCTGCACGCGTTGCAGTCCGCCCCGATCATGGATGAAATCGGCCGCATTCGTGAGATTGAGTATCGCAACGTGGGAGCGGGGCGCAACGTAGCGCGCGATATAGACCACCACGATACCGATGCCCACGGCTACACCCAGCTTGTAGCGTGGGATCCCGAGACTGCCGAGGTTGTTGCGATGTATCGCTTCATACTCGGGCGGCGCGTGGCCGAAAGCGGCGCGCTTGAAAGGCTGCGCACCGCCGGCCTGTTCCGTTTCTCACCGCTGTTTGTGTCCGATTATCTGCCGCACGCGGTGGAGGTTGGCCGCTCGGTTGTGAACAGCAGCGCCAAGCGAGCGATAGTCGGGCTGTTTGTAGTTTGGTGCGGACTCGGCGCGCTGGTATGCGAATACCCCTGGCTGCGCTACTTCTTTGGCAACGTCTCTATCTACGCCAACTGGCCTGAGGCTGCGCGTGATGCGGTAATAGGATTCCTGAACACCTACCACCGCGGCAGTCAACCGCTGCTGATTGCGCGTGAACGCTACCGCTACACCCCGGCCGCCGAAGCGCAAAGTGCCGGGCAGACAAGCGCTGAGCCGAAACAGCCGGCGCAAGACCCGGCGCAGGATTACGACGCGGCCTACCAGCACATGAGCAGCACGCTCGCGGCGGACGGTTTGAGCGTGCCGCCGATTCTGGTGTCCTACCTTCGCGCAGCCGATAACGTACAGACCTTCGACACCGCGCTGGACAGTGATTTTGGCGGTGCGCTGGAGACCGCGCTGATGGTCAGCGTTGACAGCATCACTGCCAGGACGCGCAAGCGTTTCATCGATAACTATGAGAGTGTGAATCCCGATGCGTTTCTCATTTGACCGCCTTCGAGCATCGTACTACCTGATCAGCCTGGGCACCGTGGCGGTGGTCCTGGGCGGATGGGCGCTGATTGCGCACCTGGAAGTAGTTCCGGAGCTGTTTGTGCCGCGGCCGTCGAGCGTCTGGCGCGCGTTCCGCGAGGTATCCTCCACCGGGTATCGCGGCGGCACACTGGTATACCATCTGCTGGGCAGCATGAACCGCGTGGCGGTGGGCTACTCGCTGGCGGTTGTCAGCGCAATTCCGCTAGGACTGCTGATGGGACAGAGCCGCAAAATTCAGGCGCTGCTGGACCCGATTATCGAATTCTATCGCCCGTTGCCGCCGCTGGCCTACTACACCCTGCTGATTGTGTGGCTGGGTATTGGAGACGAGTCGAAGATCGCGCTTCTCTATCTGGCCGCGTTTCCGCCGCTGTCGATCAACGCCATGGCGGCGGTAAAATCGGTCAACAACGAGCGCATCGAGAGCGCCCTGAGCCTGGGCGCATCGCGCGGCCAGGTCTTTCGGCGGGTAATCTTTCCCTCATGCTTGCCGCAGATCTTCACCGGCCTGCGGGTCAGCATCGGCTTCACCTATACCACGCTGGTCTCATCCGAGATAGTAGCCGCAGCCAACGGGATAGGCTGGATGGTACTGGACGCCGGCCGCTTTCTGAGAACCGACATTATCTTTGTTGCCATTATTGTGATGGGGCTGACCGGACTGGCGCTCGATGGCCTGATCCGCGCGGCCGAAGCCCGCTTTGTGCCCTGGAAAGGGTACGAATAACCAGAAGGGAGAAACCCGTGAAAAGAACAATGAAACTCTTGACTGTGGCGCTGCTTGTGCTGATTGCCGTGCCGCTTTTCAGCCGCGGCGGCGCCGAGCGCGAACTGCGCCAGGTTACCATCGGCTTTCAGGCTATTCCCAACGGGGAGATTGTGGCCAAAAACCTCGGCTGGCACGAGGAAGCCTTCGGTCTGCCGGTGCGCTGGGTACAGTTCAACTCCGGCAGTGAGCTCAACGCCGCGGTGGCCGCCGGTAGTGTTGACCTGGGATTGGGCGGCAGCTCAACCACAGTGTCCGCGGTGGCACAGGGCGTCCCGGCCGAGGTGATCTGGATATATAACATCATCGGCGATAACGAAGCGCTGGTGGTGCGGCAGGACGGCGACGTCGAGGCGGTTAGCGATCTGGTTGGCAAGCGTGTAGCCGCTCCGTTTGGTGCTACTACCCACTACCACCTGCTGGCGGCGCTCGAGCTTGCCGGCGTTGATCCGGATTCGCTCACGATCCTCGACATGGCCCCCAGCGATATGCGCGCCGCCTGGCAGCGCGGCGACATCGATGCCGGGTTTGTCTGGGAACCAACGCTGGCGGCGATGCTGGAGCTCGGCGGCCGCGTGCTGGTATCAAGCGGTGAACTGGCCGCCCAGGGCTTTCTCACCGGCGACATCGGCATTGCGCGCAGCGGATTTGCCGAGTCTCACCCCGAGCTGGTGATAGCCTACCTGGAGAATCAGATGCGCGCGGTGGAACTGATTGCCGCAGATCCCGAAGCCGCGGCGCGCTCGATTGCCGAAGAGTTCGGTATTGCGCAACAGGAGGCGCTGCGCCAGATGAACACGCTGCTGTTTCTCTCCGGTGAAGAGCAGCTGTCTGCTTCCTATATGGGCCGCCCCGGACAGATCGGCGAATTGGCGGATGTCTTTGTAGAGACCGGGCAGTTCCTGGCGGATCAGGGAACAATCCGCAGCGCTCCTGACCGAGCGGTTTTCGAACGGGCGATCAACCCCGCCTATCTGGAACAAGCGGTCAACCAGCGATAGTATGAACCGCGAAGGCAGGACAGCAGTTGCAACACGGCCGCAGACCATGACCAATCCAACCTCAAGCGGCAGGCGCGCCGTAGCGGTGCTTGAACTCAAGGATGTCACGTTTGCCTACCGCAGCGCCCGCGGTGTTGTGGAAGCGGTTGCGCCTACTTCGCTATCGATCCATCACGGAGAGCTGGTCTGTATTGTGGGTCCTTCGGGCTGCGGCAAGACCACGCTGCTGCGCCTGATGGCCGGATTCCTGAGCCCTGACGCCGGCAGTGTACTGGACGAGGGGCAGCGAGTCAGCGGCCCGGACTGGCGCCGTGGTATGGTCTTTCAGAAGCCGCAGCTCTATCCGTGGCTATCGGTACTCGGCAACGTGGAGTTTGGCCCGCGCATGCGCGGCCTAACGCGGGCGCAGCGGCGAGAAATTGCCGAACGCTACGTGCAGATGGTCAAGCTATGGGAGTTTCGCAACGCGCGCCCCTATGAACTGTCCGGCGGAATGCAGCAGCGTACGGCACTGGCGCGCGTGCTGGCCAATGAACCGCACACGCTGCTGATGGATGAGCCGTTTGCGGCGCTGGATGCGCTGACACGCGAACACATGCAGGATGAGCTGCTGGCAATCTGGCGCAGAACCCACGGGGCAGTGGTGCTGGTGACGCACAGTGTTGAGGAAGCGGTATATCTCGCCACCCGCATCCTGGTTGTGTCGCACCGCCCGGCGCACGTTATTGCCGATATCCCGGTGCCGTTCAGCGTCTCTTCCCAGGGCCGCGATCCGCGCGAGGTCAAGTCCGACCCCGAGTTTGTACAGATGCGCGAACACGTACTGCGCTACGTCTGGACCTGAGAGCCAACGGCAGCGGCCGGCTTTGACTGCATCATGAACGCTCCGCCGGCGAGTACCAGCAGTCCGAGGATCGAGAGCAACCCGAGCTGTTCGCCGGGTACGGCCACCGCCACCAGCACCAGCGGCAGCGCCACGTAGGAGACGTCGTAGGCCGCCGCCATAACCGAAACCCGGCAGCGGCGCAGATAAGACCACTGGATCATGGCAAATGCGCCGGCCGCTCCCAGGAAGCTCACCACAAAAACTACCCAGTTTGGGCCCGTCTGCGGCAGAAACGTGCTGCCGGCAGCCCCGGATTGGGCAACTCCTTTGAGGACGGCTTCCAGCGAAGCGAGCCCGCCGCCGAAGAGCCCAAAAAGCAGTTCCTGCAGCGTCAGCGAGACACGCCGGCTGAACAGTGCAATCAGAGGTGCGGTTACCGCCCAGCCAGCGGCAACCAGCAGCACCAGGGTGCGGTTTGCCAGGTACATCCCGGGTACCGGCGTGACGATCCGGCCCAGGCCTACAATCAATGTCCCGGCTATTACCACCACGGCGCCGAACAGCCGCCGGCTGTCGAGGCGTTCGTGCAGCACGATGTGTGAGAAGAACAGCAGCGACACCAGCCCCACGCCGTACATCGAGGTGTAGTAGACCGTAGGTGCAAAACGATTGGCAACAATGACCCAGATCGGGTTGGTGAAGTTCATCGCCACCCCGGCAGTGTAGATCCCGCGCGCCTTGACGCGCTGCGCCGCACTGGCGGCCGAGCCGGCGGCGGCGTTGGCCGCATCGGTTTCCGCCAATGCTGCACTCCGCGAGCCCTTTGCAGCTTCGGGCAGTGCACAGGCGCGCAGCAGCACCACCCCGTGCTTCATTACGCCCTTGGAGAGGTGGATAGTGGAGGTCCCGGCGATACCGATCAGCATCGCAATCAGAATTCCGGTAATGGGCGTCATAACCACAATATAGCCGCAGGGCCGTTTCAATTGCAATTGCAATTGACGCCCTGCCGGGAATCACACCGTTGTGGCAACGCCACTTGTGGTAATGCGCCGGCGGTCGTAATATGGCGCTATGAGAGCAACACGGGCTATCATTCACCTGGACAACCTGCGCTTCAATCTGCGCCAGCTGCGCAGTCGCGTGCAGCGAGACGGGCGCGCCACGGCGATGTGCATAGCGGTCAAGGCCGACGCCTACGGCCACGGCAGCGTGCAGGTGGCGCGGGTGGCACTGGAAGAGGGCGCCACGCACCTGGGAGTAGCCACAGTGGAAGAAGGAGCAACGCTGCGCGCGGCCGGCATTGAAGCGCCGGTTCTGCTCTACGGTCTGGCAGCTGAGCAGGAAATCGAAGACCTGGTCGGCAGCCGCCTTTCGCCGTTTGTTGCAGACCGCGAATACGCGCAGCTTGTCTCGGCTGCCGCCGCGCGCCTGGGCAGCTCGACTGCGGTGCATCTCAAGATCGATACCGGAATGGGGAGAATCGGCTGCCGAACGCAGGATGCTGCCGCACTTGCACACGCGCTGACCGAGATGCCGTATATCACGCTTGCGGGTGTTGCAACGCACTTCCCGCTTGCCGATGGCGCAGACGACCGCCCCACCCGGGAACAGAGCGCACGCTTTACCGAGGCGCTGGCGGCTATCCGTGAAGCCGGCGTGGAACCGGGTATCGTTCACGCGGCCAACTCGGGCGCCGTAGTCGGCCACCCCGACACGTGGGCCGACATGGTGCGTCCGGGCATATCGGTCTACGGCTACTACCCCTCCGATGAGCAGCCGCGTAATCTGGAGCTCAAACCGGTGATGGAACTGCGGTCGCAGATTTCGTTTGTCAAACAGGTCGAAGCCGGCGCAACCATCTCCTACGGCATGACCTTCCGCGCTCCGAGCGCCACAACCATCGCCACTATTCCTGCGGGTTACGCAGACGGATACAACCGGCTGTTGTCAAACCGCGCTGAGGTGCTGGTCTGCGAGCGCAGCGGCCGCCGCTACCGCGCACCAATAGCCGGCCGCGTCTGCATGGATCAGTTCATGATCGACCTGGGTGCAGACGCCACCGCACGCCGCGGTGATGAGGTAGTTCTCTTTGGCCCCGATGCCGCCGGCCCCGATGCTGAAGAGCTTGCAAAACTTGTCGCAACCATTCCCTACGAGATAACCTGCTGGGTCAACAAGCGCGTCCCGCGCGTCTACACCTGAGACCACAGTTGGGCCAGGTTGACCACCGTCTTGGCAGCGCGCACCATAGCAGGCAGCGCCACCCACTCAAAGCGGCTGTGCATGTTGTGCGCGCCGCTGAACACGTTAGGGGTTGGCACCCCCATCTGGGTGAAGCGGGCGCCATCGGTACCGCCGCGGATGCTGCGCCAGGTCGGCTCGATCCCGGTGGCGCGGATGGCGCGGTCGACCATCTCGTTGACCTGCGGGTGGTCACGCATGACGTCGCGCATGTTGAGGTATTGCTGCTCAGCCTTGACGCTGACGCTGCCGCCGGGATAAGCGGCTTCAACCGCAGCCGCTATCGCCTCAAGCGCTGCGATACGCCGCTTAACCTGGTCGAGCTCAAAATCGCGAATCAGCACGTGCAGCGTTGCCTCGGATAGTCCGGCGGTCAGTTCGATAGGGCAATAGAAGCCGAAGCGGCCGTCAGTAGCCTCGGGGCTCTCGCTGCGTGGCAATAGCGTGACAAAGCTGGAAGCCATGCTGACCGGATTGACCATCTTGCCGCGTGCTTGACCGGGGTGAATCGCGTAGCCGCTGAAACCAACCGTGGCGTGAAAGGCGCTGAAGCACTCGGCCTCGACACTGCCCTCGTCACCGCCATCGAGCGTGTAGCAGTAGCGTGCCGATGACCGTTCGGTGGGAAAGTTGTCCATCCCGCGGCCAACTTCTTCATCGGTGGTGAAGATCAGCTCCAGCGGCCCGTGCGCAATCTCGGGATGCCGCACCAGGTACGCCGCGGCGGTCATGATCTCGGCTACCCCGGCCTTGTCATCGGCACCCAGCAGCGTGGTGCCGTCGGTAGTAATCACGGTAGCCCCTACGTAGTCCGCCAACGCCGGGTGATCGGCGCGGCCCAGGACGTGCCCGGAACCGCTCAGTACAATGTCACCGCCGTTGTAGTTGTCAATAACCTGCGGCGAGACACCCTCGCCGCAGAAGTCCGGCGCGGTATCCACGTGCGCCATGAAACCGATAGTAACAGCGCCGGAGTCCGCGCCGCGGGCCGGAATACGCGCTATGATGCTGCCGGTAGCCGCGTCGCGATACACGTCATCGATGCCGAGTTCGGCCAGTTCCAGGGCCAGCAGGTCGCATAGTTCGAGCTGATGCGCGCTCGATGGCCGAGCCGCACTGTGGCGGTCCGAGGTTGTGTGGATTACCACGTAGCGCAGAAAACGCTGCAGCACCTCGGCCTCGAACCAGGGGCGATCACGCTGCATGTCGTGAAGTGATTCCATGAACCCCGATAATAGGGCAAAGCGTCACGGCTGTCAAAGCCGGATGCCAAAGCCGGATCAAACTACAACATTGTATTTACTTCCAGGCGTATGCTACATTTTGGTATGCTTGGCACCGATATGCTACGCTCTCTGTGGCAACAAATCGTGGCCGTCAGACACTAAGTCGTTTAGCTGGCAACTGTTGCGCAGCGTCTCGCATAGATGGCACGCATCTTGTATAGTACGAGGCAGTTGAACACCCATTTCGCGGGAATGGCAGGAGAGCGTCCCGCGCACCAATGGACCAAGGAGACAGAATAGTGAGTACTGCAAAGACATCCAAAGACGTCATGGCACTGATGGAGAAAGAGAAAGTTGAAGTCGTTGACTTCCGCTTCATGGATTTTCCCGGCATGTGGCAGCATTTCTCGATTCCCGCCACAGCGTTTGAAGAAGACATGTTCAGCGAAGGGCTCGGCTTTGACGGCTCGAGCATCCGCGGCTGGCAGGCAATCAACGAGTCCGATATGCTGGTCAAGCCGGTCCCCGAGACCGCGTTCATCGATCCATTCACCCAGCACAAGACGATCGTTCTGACCTGCAATATCTGCGACCCAATCACCGGTGAAGACTATACCCGTGACCCGCGCAATATCGCGCGCAAAGCCGAGAACTACATCAAGTCAGTCGGGGTAGCCGACAGCGTCTTTGTAGGGCCCGAAGCGGAGTTCTTCATCTTTGATGACGTGCGCTTCGATCAGAACGAACACGCCGGATACTATTTCCTGGATTCCAGCGAAGGCCGCTGGAACACCGGCCGCGACGAGGGCCCCAACCTGGGCTACAAACCGCGCTACAAGGAAGGCTACTTCCCGGTGGCGCCAACCGACAGCCTGCAGGATATCCGCAGCGAGATGGTGCTGGTGATGCAGGCTATCGGCATCCCGGTTGAGGCGCATCACCACGAGGTAGCCACCGGCGGTCAGTGCGAAATCGACATGCGGTTCGCACCGATGGTCAGCATGGCCGACAACATGCTCAAGTACAAGTACATCGTCAAGAATACCGCACGCAAGCACGGCAAGACGGTCACCTTCATGCCCAAGCCGCTGTGGAACGACAACGGCAGCGGCATGCACGTGCACATGTCGTTCTGGAAGGACGGCAAGAACCTGTTCTACGGCGACGGCTACGCCGGCCTGTCCGAGACTGCGCTTTACGCAATCGGCGGCCTGTTGAAGCATGCTCCGGCGGTGCTGGCGTTCACCAACCCCACCACCAACAGCTACAAGCGGCTGGTCCCCGGATTTGAAGCGCCGGTCAACCTGGCCTATTCGCGGCGCAACCGCAGCGCGGCGGTGCGCATCCCGATGTACTCCAACTCCGAGAAGGCCAAGCGCTTCGAGTTCCGCTGCCCGGATCCTTCGTGCAACCCCTACCTGGCGTTCTCGGCCATGATGATGGCCGCTATCGACGGCATTCAGAACAAGATTAACCCCGGTGAACCGCTTGACAAGGATATCTATGACCTTCCGCCGCAGGAAGCCGCCAAGGTAGCAAAGACCCCCGGTACGCTGCGCGGAGCACTGGAAGAACTGGAGAGAGACCACGACTTCCTGCTCAAGGGCGATGTCTTCACCCCGGACGTGATCGAGACCTGGATCGACTACAAGTTGACCAACGAGGTTCAGGCGCTCGATCTGCGACCCCACCCGTGGGAGTTCGCACTCTATTACGATATCTGACACCGCGGCCCTGCCGTGGTGTAGATATGGCGGTTAGTTGCCTCCTGCCGCCGTTATGCCCTGCCGGCTGCCCGTTGCGTGAGCTCACGCCGCGCAGCGCGGCAGCCAACCCTCTTTGCCCCGGTTTCTCCTGCCGGGGCTTTTTAAAACTGTTACGAACCTTGTGAAAGAAACGCAGATTCACCCGGTATTTGCTGGATTTCTC
>REDW01000126.1 GCA_007693325.1 Spirochaetaceae bacterium | reverse complement strand
AGTTATCCGTTCCGCGTTCACCAGTGGCAACCTGCTCAGGAGTGATGTAACTGTTTGCGAAGCGTCTGGCCGCGGGGGCACTCCCGATCCCGAGCAAGCTTGCTTCGCGCGCACGAAAACCAATCCGATTTGAGCGACCCACGAACAACGCGTATGGCGGTTGATCAAACGGGTTTGAGCGCGGTCCAAGCCGGCAGTCTGCCCCACCTTCGATCACCGCATCACAGTCGCCGCAAATCAACACCACCGCCAGCTCCCGGTCCTGACTCTGCAACGAGTACTGCCCTCCCGCCGACAATGACAGAGTGGCGAAACGCAACTGCTGCAGTTCTCCGTCAACCAGCGGCGTCATACCGCCACGAATAGTGGTACGCACTCGTCCGCATTTCAGCATGGCGTACTTCTACCTCGCTGTGGTGACCGCAACTGATTGGCGCCAGGCGGCTTGCATCGTATCGACGCAGTACTGCATAAGCTTCTTTGCATCACCGTCATTCTGGTTCAACACCTCACACATGACCACTGGCCTTCTGTCTGGGTCAAAGTACCCCAAATCGCGCTGGACCTTCATCATCTCTGCGATCGCTGTGACATCCACTACCCCGGGGGGGCCAAACGGGAGATGGCGGTCACCGAAGAGCGGGTCAGATGGATCTGTGACGCAGTTGCAGTAATGGAAATCTGCGGTATAGGACAATCCACACCGCAGTGCGTCAACCGGCAGTTCCTGGTTCAGTATGATATGAGCGCTATCGAGCGAGAGTCGCAACGGCAGCCCTTCGCGGGCCAGCCGATCACAGATTGCCACGGCTTCCGCGGTGTAGCCAAGAGTCATCTTCTTGTGCGCAGCCACGTCGAGAGGTTCGAGCAATACTGTGATAACCGGTGGCTCGAGCGCTGCCCTGATCACAGCCCGCATCGACTCGGTGAGCGCCTCCAGCGCCTGTTTTCTTTCAGTTTCGCCGTGTGGCCGTGGACCGCTGATTACACTCACCGAGTCTGCTCCGGCCTCGCGCGCCTGATCGAGGCTCTTTACCACCACCTCGCTGCTTCTGACGCGAAGCGCTCGATCCAGTGACGAGAGGTTAAACTCGTTCTCGTTCAGAATGCGAGTCAGGCAGTAGGTGTACTGGTAATCACCGTCAATCATCAGCTGCCGGATGGCGCGGCGCTCCGCAGCTTCGGGGACTTCAACCGTCTGAAACGCTGCAAACTGCCCGCTACGCATGGCCAGTTCCATTGCGTTTGCTGTGTTACCCTGCCGTTCGCGAGAATCGGGCCAGACTTGTGACAGCATCAATCCTGGACGGGTTACATCATGGAGTTCGTCCACTCGTTCTGCCCCCCTTTTGTCAGGGCCAATTGTATAACATATGTCACTGCTTTGCAACTCGAATCCGGGTCGTGTCTCATGAATGAATCGCCGACCTCACGGCTTGCAGCAAACCGCGGGATTCTTCTGCGATAGCAAGCGTCTTGTTCTCGATAACGAAGGTCAGATCACTGCGTGCAATGTGCCGAATAAACGGTTCCAGATCAAGTTCGCTGCGCGGCAGCGATACCTTGCCGTGCGATACTCCGGGTTGATATCCACTGACGTGAACGTGGCAAATCCGGTTAATGAGCTGAGCGATAAACTGCTCGATGTCCAGGCCGCCAAGAGCACAATGCGCCAGATCACAGGTCAGACCCAGTGAGGGAAACGCGCCCAGCACTGCTTCGATTTCTTCCTGCCGACGACATAGCTTGTTAGCGGTGTCGTCCATGTTCTCGAGTGCCAGAATCGTCTCGCCACTGTCCAGTAGACTGCTGTGGGTGCGTAACAGCTCAGACAGACTCTCACAGAGATTGGCGTGCGACTGGGAACGTGTCAGCTTCTTGCCCTCGAAGCCAGGATGAAACGTCAACACCGGGACACCGCTGTCTGCAGCCAGCGTCAGCTCATCCTTCAGCTGCTGCACCGCCGCACGCCGGCGGTACCGGTTTGTAGAGCCTAAGCTGAACTCGTGGTGATTGGAGTGAAAGGTCACGTTGCGGTACTCAAGACCTTCAAGAAGTCGACGGCCGTGAGGATGGTCCAAGACCGAGAGATGAATCTCTACACCGTCGAAGCCGGCATCATAGATGCGCCGCATGAGTTCGGAGCCGCTACTAACGGAGCCGCTGAGTATGTCATCCAGAAACGGGCCAAGGGTCGCAAAAATGCGCATTTCCGGTTACTCCTGTTCGAAAGCGGCATCGTCTCCGTAGCGCGCCTGCCAGGCTTTGATCTTTGCTCGCAGTTCTTTGACAACTGCTGCATTTTCGCGGCTGCCGTACAGGTTTACACGCTCCAGCGGATCTTCGTTCAAGTTGTACAACTCGTGCTCGCCGGTCTGCGTCAACGTCAACCGCCAGCGATCTCTGGTAACCACGCTGCGCTCTTCTACCGGTTCAGCGTACAGCCGCTCAAGCGGCTCTTTCAGTTCGGGCGTCAACAATCCTTCATATTTCTGCTTGCGATACAGGTCGCGAGGGTCTTCATGGTACTGAATGAAAACGTCGTCACCGTCAAATGGCTGCTCTCCGCACAGAACCGGATAGAGACTTTTGCCCTGAATCGCGTCCGGGAGCGGCTGATCAAGTGCCTCGAGGATAGTGGGTACCAGATCAACCAGGTTGACCGGTCCATCGATCAGCCGTTGCTGAAGGCTAAGCCACGGAGTACGGAACAACAGCGGAACCCGAACGCTGGGTTGGAACATCACACCTTTGCCCAGCAGGCCCATGTCACCCATCATATCACCGTGATCACTGGTGAAGACCACCAGCGTGTTGTCCTCCAGGCCGTGGCGCGCCAGAGATTTCAGAACCTCTCCAACGTAGGTATCTATCAAGGTTACGCAGCCGCGATAGCGTGCAATCTGCTTGCGCCACGCTTTTTCGTCGGTGAGCGGAAAGTGGCGTCCACGGTTCTTGGCGTAGTGGGCCTTGAAACGGTACTTGATTGGCGTTTGATCATCAAATTCAAAATCGAAGTTGGGTGGCAGATCAATGTCATCGGGGTTGTAGAGATCGTCATTGACACTGCGATAGGGAGGATGCGGCTCAAGGAAATTGATGTATAGCGCAAACGGGCGGTCACGATTCTCCCCCAGAAACCGATCAGCTTCACGAGCCAGAAACGCCGGCTTGCTGTACTCGGCCGGAATTCGAGTACCGAAATCGCGTGTGAAGAAGCGGTATTCCCCATCTTCGCCATCGGGGACAAAGCCCTGTTTCACCAGGAAATCGTGGTATGCGCAGTTGATCTCAGGTTCGGAAACGTTGTCACGGATCTTTCTATAGTAATAGTCTTCGATGCTGACCCACTCGTCAAACCCGTGCTGCCGACTGGTCTCATTACCCAGATGCCACTTCCCCATGTACGCACTGCGATAGCCGTCAAGGTGCTCGGCTATGCAGCGAACATCTTGCCGCAGTATCTGGTTGTTTTTCACCAACCCGTGACTATGCGGATAGAGACCGGTGAGGATCGTTGCCCTCGATGGAGTGCACACCGGTTGGGCGGCGTACGCCTCGCGAAACACCACGCTTTGCTGAGATAGCGCGTCGAGATTGGGCGCCTGCGCGCTGCGGCTTCCGTTAACTTTCAGTGTGTCAAAGCGCTGCTGATCGGTGAAGATAAAGATCACGTTTCGGTGGTTCATGGCATCTCCCTTTCTGATGCATCATAAACCAACTTAAGTCATATGTCAACAAAATAGGCTATCCGCGCCTGTTTTGTGATAGTCCAATTACCGCTCAGACCCCTGAGTGGGCGCTGAATCCGCCGTCAACCGGTACAACCGCGCCGTGTATGAAGCTGGCGCGGTCGGAGGCCAGGAAGACGATAAGCTGGGCTACTTCTTGCGGCGTTCCGTAGCGCGCAACGGGAACCGCCTCCATTATCTGCCTGCCGCGCTCGGTCATGGCGCCGCTTTGAGCGTCAATCAGCAGGAAGCGGTTCTGATCGGTCAGGACAAAGCCCGGCGCCACGGCGTTGACACGGATATCACGCGAGTAATTCTGCGCCATGTGCACCGCCAGCCACTGCGTGAAGCTGTTTGCGGCGGCTTTGCCGTTACTGTAGGCCAGCGCGCGCGTCAGCGGCGCTACGCCCGCAACCGAGGTCACGTTGACAATCGAGCCGCTGCCCTGTTTTGCCATCAACCGCCCCAGCTCCTGGCAGCAGAGGACCGTCCCGAGGTAGTTCAGGTCAATCGCCACACGGATGTCATCGGGCTCGATATCGAAGAAGCTGAGCTGGTTTGAGGTTGTAGTGGCGGGGCGGCTGCCGCCGGCGCCGTTAATCAGGATATCCACGCGCTGCAGCGAGGCCAGAGTCTGACTGAGCGCCTCGCGAACGCTGTTGCGGGATGTTACGTCACAGATAACGGCATGCGCCGTGCCACCTGCTGCGCTGACAGCGTCGGCGGTAGCGCGTGCCGCCTCCGGCGACAGGTCCCATATGGCCACCTGGGCACCTTCGGCCGCCAGCAGCCGGGATACCGCCCCCAGAATCGCGCCCCCGGCGCCGCTGACAACGGCAGTTTTTCCGGCCAGTTGGTAGTCCATCCCCTTGTGCCCCCGCTATCTGCAGCGCTGCCCGAGCAGCTGCCGCAGTCTACCGCGAAACGGCGCCTGCGGGCAACAGAAATGCCCGGGCCCACGACAGACGCGGGGCGGGTTGCCGGGCGCGGCGGTGGCCGAACGGGACAGCAGCAGCTGCTGCTATCCTGCGGAGAGCCTGGACGCGATTTGGGCTACGTGCGTGCCCTGGAAGCGCGCGCCGTCGAGTTCATTGCGGCTGGGCATGCGGCTGCCGTCGCCACCGGTGATAGTGCTGGCACCGTAAGGTGACCCACCGCTGATCTCGTCCATCGTCATCTGACCGGCAAACGCGTACGGCAAACCGACGATCACCATACCATGATGCAGCAGCGTGGTGTGGAAGCTGAGGATAGTTGACTCCTGACCGCCGTGCTGCGTTGCAGAAGAAGTGAAGACACTGCCGACCTTGCCTACCAGCGCACCCTTTGACCACAAAGGGCCGGTGGAGTCCAGGAAATTGCGCATCTGCGCTATCATGTTACCAAAGCGGGTGGGCGTGCCGAAGATGATGGCGTCCGCGGACGTCAGATCCTCGTGGGTAACAACTGGAATGCCCTGCATGGCCTTCTGCGCCTCGGCCGCGCCCATTTGGGCAATCAGCTCCGCGGACATCGTCTCGGGTACGCGCTTGACCTCGACCTGGGCGTTGGGAACCTGCTGGGCGCCGTCGGCCACTGCATCGGCCAGCTGCTTGATGTGCCCGTAGAGCGAATAGAATACAACCAGTACTTTCATACAACCTCCTGAAGGATGAAACATATATATTGTATTGATAATATACTAGTTTATCTATCAATCGGCTACCAGGGAACAGCTAATGCGTCTCTCTATTCGAGATCGATGACTTCGAAGTCGTCGATAACCGAGATCAGTGCAGCGCCAAACGTAGGAGAAGGAGTCTGAAAGCCGGGTTTGACTTTGCCCTGCAGCACGCCGCGTACGGCGGCTGCGGCAACAACCGCTGTGGTAGTGTAGGGTTCAGGGCCGTGCATGATGACCTGTACGCGCTGGCCTTCATCACTGCTGGCCTCGGCAAAAATCGAACTGCGGCCGGCGGCGCGCTCGGCGGGATCGGGGCCGGCTCTGTGCTGCTTTTGCAGCTGACGGCGGAGTACTCCCAAAAGCCACTGCGGCCGCAGGATGCGGTGCGTGATTTTGAGCAGCCAGGCCGGCACCGCACACGGCAGCGCGACGTAACACTCAATGTCACCAATTCCGGTAGTGTAGTAAGCTGAGAAGACGTCGGCCAACGGCGCAGTGATCGATAACTCGGGCCCGTTACCGAAGTCAAAGCGGCGCTGCTTCCAGGCGGTCGAGACCTCGGCGAGCTTGCCGTTCTTACGCACCAGGCCCGGTTGTCCAAGCTGGTAAAGAACGGTAGTGGCAGTACCGCGAGAAACGGCTTCCACCCGGCCCACCGCCAGCAGCAGCCGATTGGCGCTCGGCAGGCGCGTCTTGACGTAACACGCGAGGTAGTCGGAGGCCACAATATCGAAACCAACGCCGGGCATCACCATGATATCGGCGTTGATGAAGTCACAATGCCGCGCCGCGGCGCGACGAAACACATCGATCTCGCCGCTGAGATCCAGGTAGTGCGTTCCGCTGCGGATGCAGGCGTCGGCAAACGGGGTAAAGGTATGGCAAAACGGTCCGGCGCAGTTGAGCACCAGCGGTACCTTGCTGAGCTCTACATCCAGGGCGCGCGCGTCGGCTAGGTCAAAATCTGTGAACGGAAGTCCAAACTCGCCGGCTACCGCCTCTACCCTGGCTCGACTGCGCCCGGCAAGCGTGGGCTTGAGGCCTAACCCAACGGCCTGCTCTACAACCAGCCGCCCGGTATAACCGTATGCACCGTAGAGAAGGAAACTGTCCTGCTGCGCCATACACTCCCTGTTCCGTACGCGATAATGTACTGCTCACACGGACGGGAGGCAATTCTGCAGCGGACGCAGAAGCGGCGTGATAGATGGCGTGCGGCGCTCAGGCCAGCTCCAGTGCTATCTGCATCATCGCGGTGAAGGAGCGCTCACGATCGGCCGATGACAGCGCCTGCCCGGTACCCAGCTGGTCGCTTACGGTCAGAATAGAGAGCGCCTGCGCGCCGAATTTGGCCGCTTCGGTATAGAGCCCGTTGGTCTCCATTTCCACCGCCAGCACGCCGAAGTCGCGCCACAGCTTCCAGGAATCCGGGTCATCACCGTAGAACACATCACTGGAGAGGATGTTGCCGGCGCGAAACGCAATTCCCCTGGAGGCGGCTATCGAGCACGCCTTCATGAACAACTCGAAGTCCGCACACGGGGCGTAGTCAGCGCCGTGGAAGCGCAAGCGGTTGATGTGCGAATCGGTAGACGCCGACATCGCAAACAGGATGTCGTTGAGCTCAATATCGGGTTGCATCGCGCCGCACGAGCCAACGCGGATAACGCGCTTGACGCCGTAGTCGGCCAGTAACTCGTGGACGTAGATCAGGTGCGACGGGATACCCATGCCGGTGCCCTGAACCGATACGCGCCGCCCCTGGTAGGTTCCGGTAAAGCCGAGCATGCCACGCACCTGGTTGTAGCAGACAGCCTCTTCCAGAAAGGTCTCGGCCACAAATCTGGCGCGCAGCGGATCTCCCGGCAACAGTACGGTCTCAGAGATATCTCCGGCCTGTGCCCCGATGTGAATGCTCATCCTTGCTCCTCCGTTCCAAGCGGCGTATCCGCGGTTGCCTGCAGCTGCAGCGCGAGCTGCCGGCATACGCTGCGCGCCGGCCCGTCCCGACTCAATGCGGCCGCGCAGCGGCGAAGATCCTCCGGCCGGTACCTGACACCGCCCAGCGTGCGCCGCAGCTGCTGCGCCAGGGCCGCGTACTCCTGGTCGGGGTGCAGCTTGAGATCTGCAATGCGGCCGCGGTGCAGCTGCAGCTCCAGTTCCAGCTCAGCGCCGCTTTCACTGCCGCCGTGCCCATCCCGCTCCAGCCGATGGACGCAACCGAAATCCGGTGTACGGCCGTAAAGCCACTGCCAGCTGCAGAGCTCAGCCACGCGCGCCCGCACATCATCATCGCCGTCCAGGCGCTGCTGGTCAATCTGCTCAACCCGCGCCGCACCCCCCCACGCGCGTTCGGCTCCGGCTACCAGCTGCCGGCACACGGCCGGCCATTGCAGACCCGCTTTCAGCTCGCTGAGGTTGACCACCCCGGAGCGCACCGAGGCGATAGCTTTGCTCTCGCGTACCGCGGTGTGGGCCGGGTTGAGGTAGGCGGAGAGCCGCGGCAGGTCGGTGTCGATCAGGATAGTGCCGTGGTGATAGGACTTCTCCTTGCGATAGCGGAAAGCGTTGCCGGAGAACTTGCGGCCATCTGCCAGGATGTCGTTGCGGCCCGAACGCTGCGCAGCGATGCCCAGCGCAGCCAGGGCCGCGATCACAATCGAGAACTGCAGCTGCTGATCGTAGTAGTCCGCCCCGGCCAGGAAGCTGAAGTTTCCGTTGCCGCCGTCGTGATAGACCGCGCCCCCGCCGCTGGCGCGGCGCGCCAGTTTCACCCCGTCGCGCTGCATGGCCTGCAGATCGCACTCGGTCCAGGGGTTCTGATGGCGCCCGATGACCACCGACGGCGAATTGCGCCACAGCAGTAGCACAATTTCGTCGGGCTGCAGCGCCTCGTACAGCTGCTGCTCAAGCGCCAGGTTAGCATAGACCTCCAGGCTGCCGGAGTAGACCGCGCGCAGCATGCGCGGCCGGGCGCTGCCGCGAAGCGCACTGTTGCGAACGGGCGTCTGCTTCATAGCGGCTCGATAGTAGCACAGGCGCCTGCTGCGTAGCCACGGCACAGCTCTGCGGATATAGTGGCGTCGATGATCGATCTGATAGTGTTGCTCGGTAACCCGGGATCGCACTACGCGCGGACGCGTCACAACGTTGGCTGGCTGGTTGCCGAGCACCTCCCCGCGCTGCGCGACGCGTCGCGTCAGCGCAAGTTTCTCGGCGACTACGCGGCGGTTGCACTTGGATCAAACCGCGTCCACGTGCTGTGGCCGCTGACCTTCATGAACCGCTGTGGTGAGTCGGTGGGCCGCCTGTGCGCGTTCTTCAAGATCGCGCCGCAACGCGTGCTGGTTGTACACGACGAGCTGGAACTGCCGTTTGGCGTGCTGTCGCTGCGCCACGGCGGCGGCCTGGGGGGCCACAACGGGCTGAAGTCCGTGCGCAGCGCGCTGACCACAGCCGATTTCCTGCGCCTGCGCATCGGTATCTCGCGCCCTAAACACGCCAATGTTTCCTCGTACGTACTGTCTCGCTTCACCCCGGATGAAGAGCCGCTGCTGGGTGATATTCTGGACCGCGCTGCGGAGATCATCGAATGCTGTGGCGCTGCCCGCAGCGCGGAACAGGGCGAGACACTGCTGCGCGACTATGCACGCGTGACGGTGGTGTAAGCATTGAGACAGTCAGGGTTATCACCGAGATAGAGGTTGTGCTGGAGATCGAGATATGGTCAGCTGCTGGAAAGCGGTGTGCGGCCGCGCAGTGAGCGCGCAATAGTCAACCGGTCGGC
>REDW01000119.1 GCA_007693325.1 Spirochaetaceae bacterium | reverse complement strand
CCCGCAAACAACATGCTTACAACAACGTTAACGTGAGCCAGCCCGCCGGGCAGATGCCCCACAAGCGCATCCGACAGTTTGACCAGACGCTCCGTTACCCCTCCGTCACTCATCAGCAGACCCGCCATCAGGAAGAACGGGATAGCCAGCATCGGGAAAGACTGAACACTGGTCAACATGCGATTCACGAGGCTCATGAACGACATGTCGAGGCTGGAGAAGGTCACCAGCGTAGACAGGAAGAGCGCAAACGCAAGCGGAATCTTTAAGACCACAAGCACAAAAAACACCAGTAGCAACAACAGTACAGAGTTCACTCGCATGCACCTCCGGGCTGAGCAACATCGGTGTCAGCTTTGACGTTCTGGAACGAAGCGATCAGCAGCTCCAGGATGAAGAAGACCATGGCAACGCCGGCGATAGGCAGACTGGAGTCTATGAAACCGCGAGAGATGCCCAGATTGCCGGTCAACCGCCGCATTGACATTCTGACAAAAGCAGTGCCTTGAGTAGCAAGCACCACGCTTATGCCCAGCTGTATTGCGTAGGACGCGAGAAGAAGAACCCTGTTTACGCGCAAAAACCTGTCCGGTATCAGCTCGATGTCAAAATGCTCCTGGCGGCGGACCACAACAGCTGCTCCCAGCATGATGCACCACACAAAACAGGTTAAGGCCACCTCCTCAACCCAGATCACCGGTATATGGAGGAAGTTGCGGGAAAGCACCTGAAAGAACACGCTGCCCAGAAGCACCAGAAGCATCAGCCGCGTAACTGCCATGAACAGCCATTCCACAATGTCATTGAACTTGGTTAAGATGCGCATGTATCACCTGCCGTAGACACTGTGCCTGAGAATACGTTGCCGGCGCAACCAAACCGGGCCTGTACGCCACAGAATAGACGGGCGTACAAAGCCCCGTTGATCCTGAGAGCTATCGCAGAGCACGAACGATCTGCAGAATCTCTCCGGCCCGAAGTTGTTGGGCGGTCTCATCCTGAAAGGGCTCCATGAGACGGATGAAGTCGCTGGTATCAACTTCGGTAACGGTAACGCCCTGCGCCACAAATACGTCAATCAGCTCTTCATCGGCCTGAAAGCCCAGTTCAAGCAGAAGCTCACTGGCTTCATCCGCAGCCTGCACAACAATTTGCTGAATGTCCTGCGGCAGACGATCAAAAGCCCTCTGGCTCATGATGATTGACGAAAACATATACTGATGCCCCGTCAGCGCCAGGTATGGCGCTACTTCGTACAGTTTGGCCGAGTTGTATCCACTCATAGTACTTTCGACGGCATCCACAACGCCGGACTGCAGTCCGGTATATGTTTCACCCCAGGGCAGGACGTTGGGCAAGGCTCCAAAGCGCGACCATACTCTTGATTGAATTGGCGCCGGAGGAACGCGTACCTTCATCCCCTGGATGTCTTCTATGCTCTCAACAGGCCCAACGCGGTTACTGAGATTCCTCAGCCCGCCTCCGGTTATCCCCAACAGCTTCAGACCTACATCGGCATCATCTATGCTGTTCTTCAGGTGCTCGATCAAAGGACTATCAGCTGCTACGGCGCGTTCAAAGTGAGCTCTCTCAGTGAACAGATACGGAACTCCGAGTATCTCCATTGGCTGATAGTACGACATGACCGGAGTGCTTCCTGCGATGGTAAGATCAATGCTGCCGATGCGAATCTCATCAACCACCTCAGAATCGTTTCCCAGCACCCCACTGTGGTAGATACTGATCTGAACCCGACCATCGGTCCGATCTTCCACAGCCTCTTTGAAGTACTCCGCGGTCTGTACCCAAATGTGCGGAGGTGCAGGCGCTACGGCCAGCCTGAGTTCAAAACTGTCGGCCTCAGCCGCCTCTGTCTGGCCTGCTCCAAATGCAGCAGCCGGGGCAAGTAATGCCACCAGGATTACGATCACTATGACATTGACGTGATTCTTCACCGTAAGCCCTCCTCTGAGCTGTTCTTCACGACCGACGACCTTCAACCACTACTGCCGCGGCAACCACAGGTACGCGCGCGGGCGGCGTGTGGCAGTGGGAACCGACAAATCGCGCATCGTCATACAATGCATCTATATTCACTGTTGCCGCGCAATAGCAAATACATATGCCAGCGGTGTCAGACTACTGGATGGATCATCACCTGTCAATAAATTCTCTCGACAAATGTCGAGTCGGTTCAGTCTCACATGTGCTGCAAAATCACTGCATGACGGGAATTGAACAGAATGCGCAATCATTGCACCCGTCTTGCTTGACGCGCGCGGATACTCTGCTATCATGAAACAGGGCGGCGTGCGAGGTGACGTGGTACGCCCGCCGCCGTCAGGCACCCATTGGCAGCGAGTATGAGGGCTGCCACGGCGTGTGTACGCCGACCAACGCAAAAAGCAATAATGAGAAATAGAGGAAGTGTTGTATGGCAGAAAGACGCTTGACGTTATCAAAATCAGACCGGGTCATCGCCGGGGTGTGCGGCGGCATAGCCCGCTATCTGAAGGTGGATCCCACGCTGGTCAGAATTGTGGCGGTTTTCTTTTTCCTGGCGGCAGGGTCCGGCATTCTGGCGTATATCATCGCCTGGATTATGATGCCATCCGGCAATGATATCTAAGCAGCCCGGCTTTGATCCTGGACTCGATTGACTATGCTACTGTCGCTACATTCGTCGATCCTCTACTGAATAACCTTCATAGCGGATCTGGTCAGCACATGATGCGCAGCTTGCGCGGCGTTTCCGATTCTGCTACCGTTGCCCAGTATGAAATCGTTGCAGCGCCTCTATAGTTCCGGCTCGGCGTTGATGCTGACCTATTTTGTGTTCATTATCGCGGTTGGCTCGGTCCTACTGGCGCTGCCGCAGGCCACGCCGCAGAGCGGGGGCATGCGCTACATCGACGCCCTGTTCACCGCCACATCAGCGGCTTGCGTCACCGGGTTGATTACCGTAAATACCGCCGCGCTGTCTCGCTTTGGCCAGACGGTGATCATGACTCTCATTCAGGCCGGCGGCCTCGGCATTATCGCGTTCTCGACAATCTACCTCGTGATTCCGGTCAGCCGGATCTCGCTGCGCAGCAGCTCAATCATCCAGCAGTACTACATCGACCAGGTTGACTTTAATCCACGCCGCATCGTGCGCAGCATCCTGGTATTTACATTTACCGTGCAGGCTATCGGCGCAGTGATGCTATACGGATCGTTTTCCCGCTCCGAGGTCGACGCGCCGCTGTTTGCCGCGTTGTTTCACGCCGTATCGGCGTTCTGCAACGCCGGCTTCTCGACCTTTGCCGACAGCCTGGAGCGATTTGTCTTCGATCATGACGTCACTCTCACTATCGTGCTGCTGATTGTGGTGGGAGGCATCGGATTTGTAGTGCTGCAGGACGTGCTCGCCAAGCTGCGCGATCGCCGGCGCCGGCTGGCACTGCATACGCGGGTCGTGCTGCTGGCCACCGCAGGCTTCATCTTCATTGGAACCGTTCTGTTCCTCGCACTCGAGCGCGGCAGCGGGGTATTCGCCGAAATGACCAGCGTGCAGGCGGGCATGGCGGCGCTGTTCCAGAGCGTAACGCCGCGTACAGCTGGATTCAACACGGTGGCGCAGAACGAGCTGTCGCCATCGGCCATCCTGCTCACCACCACCCTGATGTTCAGCGGCGGAGCACCCGGTTCGGTTGCCGGAGGGATCAAAGTCACCACGGTGCTGATCATCCTGGCAGCTGCAATTCTTGGGACGGACGAAAACGGCGATCTGCAGCTCGGACGCAGACGAATTCCGGCGCGAGTGGTCAGCAAGGCGCACGGCCTGTTGGTCAAGGCACTACTGATCGTAGTGATATCGTCCATGCTGATTGCAATAAGCGAGCACTCCCTGATCCGTGAGGGAACCGCGCTCAAAACGCTGCTGTTTGAGGTAGTTTCCGCGTTCGGGACCGTTGGCCTCTCGCTGGGAATTACCCACCTGCTGTCCGATGCGGGCAAGGTCGTTATAATCTGTACGATGTTTGCGGGCCGAGTAGGCCTCATCTCGCTGGCGATGCCGCGCCAGCGCGCGCGTGGCGAGCGGCTGATCGGCTATCCCACGGGTGAAGTACTTATCGGGTAGGTACCATGAAACAATTTGCGATAATCGGTCTGAGCCATTTTGGAATCCGCGTGCTCGATGAGCTGCTGCAGCACGACGTTGAGATCCTGTTGATCGACCGCGATCAGCAGGTTATCGAGGAGTACAAGGACCAGGTGGAGGCGGCCTATATCGCCGACGTCATCAAGGAAGAGCTGATCCAGAAGCTCGTGCCGGCAACGATCGACGCCGCGATCATCGACCTGGGCGACGCCACCGAAGCGTCGATCCTGGTGACAAACTATCTCAAGAAGCACGGCGTCAAACGTATCATAGCCAAAGCTGAGACCGATCAGCACGGCGAAATTCTCGATATTGTCGGGGCTACCGACGTAGTCTACCCCAACCGCGAAGCAGCCAAGCGCATCTCCCTGCCGCTGATTTCATCTTCGCTGTTCAGCTTCTTCCCGATCGGCGAAGGCATGGTTATTGCGGAGATTCAGCTGCCCGACCAGTTCCTGGGACAGACAGTGGTCGAGGCCGATTTGCGCCGGCGTTACGGGCTCAACGTGTTGGCTGTGCGGCGCAGCGGCGCGACGCAGTTTGACTTCATCTCACCGGCCTACGAATTCGCCGAGGGAGATGTGATCCTGGCGGTGGGCCGGGAGAAGGACGTGGCAAGCGTTCCAGGCAAAGTCGGCGTGGCATCCCCGGCTGTCAGCGCCCTGCGACCCAACCCGCGCCCGCGCACCACACCGAAGTCGCCTGGTCTGCTGGCCAGACTGTTCGGCCGGCGCCTCTAGCCGCACGGATAGCGCCGGCCAGGGTGGCGCCGGCAGCTGTTATGCGCTCTTTACGGCTCGAGGCGCTTTCTTTATACCGCATTTATCCCCGTACAGCGTACTCTGGAGCTGATGAGTGCAATCCACGGCTTTGTACGCGACATGCTGCTGCTGGCGGCGTTTATCCTGGCAAGCGATCTCATCGTCAGGTTCGCGTTACGTTATGCATGCTGGCTCGATCGGGTCAGCCGGGCATCAGAATCGGCGGTCCGTGGGCGCCGGCAGTACCTGTGTTACGCGGAACCGCGCGAATCGGCCTCCGTTTCATCATCGCCTGCCAGCCGATACCCAACACCTAACTCGGTCAACAGATAGCGCGGCGTGGCCGGATCGCTCTCGATCTTGCGGCGCAGATTGGCCACAAATACGCGCAGATACTGCGTCTCATTCTCCCGTGTCGGGCCCCAGACGTGGCGCAGAATCGCTCCATGGGTCAGGACCCGGCCGGCGTGCTGTGCGAGGTAGACCAGCAATTTGTACTCGGTTGGAGTGAGGTGAACTTCAGCGCGCCCGATTGTAACCTTACGGCGCACGAGGTCAATCCGCAGCGCCCCTACTCGCACTTCAGACGGTGATTCGACGCTGCCGCTCAAAGCTGCGTGGCGAAACGCAACCCGCACACGGGCGAGCAGCTCGCCGACCGAGAACGGCTTGGTGAGGTAATCGTCGGCGCCGGCATCGAGGGCCTCTATCTTGTCGTGATCTTTGCCGCGAGCCGAGAGAATGATTACCGGTGCGGTGTACCATCCGCGGATCTCACGAAGTACGTCGATGCCGTCCACATCGGGAAGCCCCAGATCGAGAATCACAAGGTCCGGCATGTGAGAAGCGCTCATCGATACCGCTCCGCGTCCATCGGCTACCTCCAGTACGCGGTATCCCTGGCTGGACAGCGATACGCGCAGGAAGTTGCGGATCGGTTTCTCATCCTCAACAACCATCACCAGAGGTTCATTTCTCATGCTTCGTTTCCCCGGCCGGCCGCTGCAACGGCAGCCGGAAGCAGACCCGCGCACCGCCGGCATCGGCATTGCTCGCCTCGATACTTCCACCGTGCGCATCCACTATCGCGCGGCAGATGGCAAGTCCCAGGCCTACGCCGCGCGCGGAATCCGCGTCGCGGTGTCTCCCGGTGTAGAACTTCTTGAACAGGTGCTGCAGGTCCTGCGGCGCAAACCCAGGTCCGGAGTCTGTCACGGCAAAACTTACCGCGTCCGGCTCCGCAACCACGTCGAGGCGAATCTCTGCGCCGGAGCTGCTGTGACGGCAGGCGTTGTCAAGCAGATTCATCAGGACCTGCTCAATAAGACCGGCATCCATCGGCACGCTGACCACCGACTCGGGTAGCGACGGCGTGACGTTGAATGGTTCCAGCCTGCGCCGCATTCGCGCCAGCACCGAGCCCACCAGGTCGTCAACGGTCTCGCGCTGAAATGTGATCCCGGGTGAATCGCTCTCGATGCGGGTCAAGCTGAGCAGATTCTCTACCAGTCCGGTGAGCCATGTCGCCTGTTCGTGAATATCCCCTGCCAGCTCTCGCACCTGCGAACGAACCTGACTCTCGTTCATGTCCAACAGCACCGCAGCCGACCCGGCGATACCGGCCAGCGGTGTTCGTAGATCGTGTGATATCGAACGCAACAGGTAGTTCTTCAGCCGCTCCGCTTCGACCTCGATCTTGGCTTGTTCGTGTCGACGTGCAAATCGCTCACGCTCCAGTGCCAGCGCTACCTGACCGGCAAACGTCTCCATAAGCGTGCGCTGCTCGGCGGTGGCCTCGCTGGACTCGGCTATAGTCACAGCCAGCACCCCGAGCACACCCGACGAGCTCAACAACGGCGCGTAGAACCTGGTGCACTCGGCAAACGGCGCGTCCCCCGCCCCGGTTGTGCGGGCGTTGCAATACGCCCACACCGCCGCCTGCTGCTCCCGGTCGCCCGCATTGAAAGCGCCGTTCGCGGCGAGGCCGGCGGGTTCATTCGTGGTGCCGCGGGGCGACCGCACCACCGGCAACGCGCCTTCCGCCGGGTTGCCATTGTACCAGAGTGCCAATCCGCCGTAGTAGCGTACCAATTGATCAAGCGCCTGATCCATAACCGCCTCCTCTCCGGAGACCGTCAGCAGCGCGCGACTCAGCCGGTAGACCGCTACGGTGCGATCGGCGCGCCGCCGTGAGATCACCGCCTCCAGGCGGACACGGCTCAGCAATTCGCTGGTAGACAACGCCACCAGCAGCATAACAACAAAGGTCAGCACGTACTGCGTGTCGTACACTACCAGGGTGAACCGCGGTTCAGTGAATAGATAGTTGAAGGCCAGCACGCCGAGCATCGAGGCGATGATGCCCTGCAGCCGACCGGCAACAAAGGTTATGGCGAGTACTGCCACCAGAAAGACCATCACGATGTTGGCATCCGCAAACCCTACCGACCGCAGCAGGGTCGACAGCAAGGCAGCCGCACCAATCAGCCCCAGAGTCACCGCAATGCCGCGCGGGAACTGACGCAGCCCAACCTGGCGGCGGCGCCTCGGCCGCGCGCGGTAGTCGGATGGGTCTCCCGGCACCACGTGAACGTCGATCTGGGTGGTTTCAGCGATCAGCCTCTGCGCAACATCGAGCCGGCGCCGGATTCCGGCTCCGGCCGTGCGCTCGTTCTTTCCAACCACGATATGCGACACTCGCGCAAGCTCAGCGTATTCAATAATGGCTCCGACAATGTCGTTACCGCTCACAGTGGCGACTTCTGCGCCGATTTCGCGCGCCAACGCGAGGTTGCGTTCAATTTCCGCGCGATAGAGTACACGCTCACGCCTCACGCGTGGGGAGTCTCCCTCGAGCTGGACGTGGAGCGCCACCACGCGCGCGGGTACACGCTCGGCCATCTCGGCGGCTTTGAGTATGACGTTGCGCGATGACGGCGCTGCTGAGATACAGGCGAGGATTCTCTCCATAAGAACCATGATATCATATCGGCGCTGAACATAAAGATCACGTAAAGGTTTTGGCTGCGCGATGACTGCTTGCTTGACCGCGCCAACACGCGGCGTTACGCTTCGGCAAAGATGAAACAACGGCTGCTGATCGTCAACAATGACCGCAAGACCGATGCGGCGCGGATTCGTTCACAGCTCGGGAAGCCTCCGCCAAGAGTGGACGAGGTACCAACTGTGGCCGCCGCGTTGCGCGTCGCGACAAAACACTTCTACAGCGCCGTCATCCTGATCGCCCCCTGCGCATCTCACTCAGCAGTTGATCACGTCAAGGTCCTGCGGCAGATCACAACGCCATTGCTGGTCTACTGCGCGGATGAACACACCCCGGATTCCGGCGCCATGCTCCGACTTGGTGTGCTGGAGACGGTGACGGCGGCGCTGCCGGACGCGGATTTGGCCAACCATCTGAAGCGATTTCTGCAGCGCAATAGCGAGTTCTTTCAGCCCTACGACGAAGCGACACGCAGCGGCAGTGAAACGGCAAGCTACGTTCCAATGGACGACGAGTCCACCTGCTGGTACTGCCTTGAACAGGGCAAAGCGTCAATCGAACACAACAACTTCGAATCGGCCAAGAAGTGGCTGCACCTGGTACTGAGGATCGACCCCGATCACGAGCAGGCACAACGCCTGCAGGACTTCATCGTACAGAATGAGGATAGCGCCGGTAGAAACGGGTAGCCGCGCTGCCGTGATTGCTCTGCCCGGAGCTGGTGATCATGGAACGCACAACAACGTATAATAGCGGCACCATGGTCTGGACGGCTGCGGATAAGGGTTCCACTGTTGTATCGATCCTCGCCGTTGTGCTTCTGGCGGGTGTATCAGCATGCGCCGCAACCGGCGCCGCGCGTGAGCCGCTGGTCGAACTCGATCCCCAGCATACCTATTCTCCTCCGGACGCTATTCCCGCCCCGACGCGCTGGAGCCTGAGACCGTGGCGCGTTACGCCAGACTGTGGGCGGCAGAGGATAACCCTGAGATTGCGCCGCGGACCGAGCGCCTGCGCGAGTATCGCAACCGCATTACCTTCCTGATTGGCAGTGCTCAGCCGGGCTACACGCGAGCCGCGCACGAGCTGCTGCAGACATCATCGGTTGTGTCGCGCAGCGCGCACACTGCATCGGCAGCTGGGTGGAATCTGACACCGGTAGACGCGCGCTATCTGCCCGGCTACGACTACCCGGTAACGATAGTGTTTGCCGCGGCGGCGCACGGGCGGCCCTTCTTTGGAGTCTCGCGCGTGATCCAGGGCGAAGAGCTGATGTTCGGCGTGCGCTTTGACGTGGATATCTCTGCGTT
>REDW01000050.1 GCA_007693325.1 Spirochaetaceae bacterium | reverse complement strand
AATCGGCGCCACGCTGGAGTTCTCGTATGACGGAGGAGCCGTTGCGCGGCTGACCATCCCGTTTCAGGCCTCGCCTACTCCAGAATCGTAATCTCCACACGCCGGTTTTGTGCGCGTCCGGCTGCGGTAGTGTTGCCGGCTAGCGGTTCGCTGCCGCCGCGCCCCTCGTAGATAAAGCGTTCCGCAGCTATCCCGCGGGCGGTCAGCTCTGCGATCACTGCTTCGGCGCGCTCTACCGAAAGGCGGTACTGGTTTTCCGTCAAGCCGATATCGGCGGTGTGGCCGACAACCAGCAGGCTCGCATGCGGTACCGCTTGCAGCGCATACGCCAGCGCGTCGAGGGTCTGTGCCTGCCCCGGCAGCATAGCGGCCTCATCGGCAACAAAGAGGATATCCGACAGCGTCAGTGTAAGTCCCGCGCTGCTCTCGCTGACCGCGATGCGCTCCTGCTCGAGGGTACGCCGCGTCTGGGCGTCGATGCGCTGTGTGTCAAGCGGCGCTGAGCGGCTGTTCCAGGTCAGAGAAAAGCCACGAAACCCAATTGCCGGCCCGTTGTGGTAGCGGTGCTGCTGCTCGATCATATCGCGCAGCAGCACCAGTTCGCCGCTGGCCGCGTCGAGCAGGATTGTCAGCTCATGGCTGCCGCTGACCGCGGCCAGCTCGGGATCGCCCGCTTGATCGAGACCGCCGGAATAGCGCACAGCGTAGCGGCCACTTATGCGCAGGACATCTCTTCCCTGATAGACTTCGTTTCCTTCAAACCGGTAGCGTACATAGACCGGTACGTGCGTGAACCGTCCCTGCCACAATGGATCTATCACCACCTCGCCGCGCGCTTCCCAGCTTTCACCAACGCTCAACACTCTTTGAGGTATCGCCGGAATACCGCGATACAGCGGGAAGCTGCTGCGCCGCTCGCTGCGCTCAGGTTGCGCGGCTGCCTCGGAATCTTCATCCGACTCGTGCGGCACAGGATCATCAAAGTCAATCCACGCGCTATAGCTCTGATTTACGCGCCGCGCCGCCTGCCGCATATCGCGCAGCGTCTCCTCCAGAACGTAGTAGCGGCCCTCGTATTCGAAACTGGACCCGATCCTGCGCATTACCCCGCGCACTTCGCGGAATGACAGACCGCTGTAGCGGTTGTCCTCGTAGCGGCGCAGGTTGTAGCGCGTTACGGTTTCGTAGCGTTCAGGGTACCAAAGCCGCCTCGGAGCGCCGCTGTCCTGTGCGGCAACCGGCGCAGCGACAGAACCGGCGAGAAGCGCTATCAGCAGGACAACGGTTGACATCCCACTATTCTACCGGCAATCGGCCGGCGCAGATAGAGGCAGGAAGGTGGCAGCGCGCGACAGTGCGTGCGTGCGTGTTGCCTCGGTTCCCGCCGGCGGCTACAATGCGGGCATGAAACTCAACAGCAAGACCCGCGGAACCTTCGTTGGGGTCCTGTTTTTGTCGCTGCTGATCGGTACCCTGGTGTGGGAGATTATCGAGCGGCTGTTCGGCGGATTTGGTGTTCCAATCGACCTCTCGGTCGGCCCGCTTGGCTTCGATGCGTACGTTGTAGCGGTCTGGGTACGCGCCAACCCCGGTACTGCGGCCGCCGTCTATCCCGGTATCCGCTTTTTTCAGTCGTTATGAGTACGTCACGAGTCATACTCGCTTCCTCCTCACCGCGGCGCGCAGCGCTGCTGCGTCAGGTAGGTATTGCGTTTGAGGTAACTGCCCCGCGCGTGGACGAGGCGGCCATCGCCGTCCGGTCTCCGGTTCAGACCGCCCTGCTGCGCGCACGTGCCAAGCTGGCGGCCGCCCGGAAGGCTATGACAGAGGACACCGATTCGGCGGCGCTGGTGCTGGCAGCCGACACCGTGGTCTTCATCGGTACGCAAAGGTTCGGCAAGCCGCGCAGCGCAACCGAGGCGCACAGCATCGTCGGCGCGCTGGCCGGCGGCAGCCACACTGTTGTCACCGCGTGCGCCTGGTCAGCCGGCGGCCTGACCCATGAACTGACCGACACCACCGAGGTCAGTTTCCTGCCGTTGTCCGCAGAACAGCTGCACGCCTACATTGCCACCGAAGAGTGGCGCGGCGTTGCCGGCGGCTATCGCATTCAGGGACACGCGGCAGCGTTCATCAGCGCGATCAACGGCTCCTACGCAACAGTCATGGGCTTGCCAATCCATCGCGTTTACACTATTCTAAGGCCCTATAACGAGACGCATTAACCGTCTCACATCTTCCGAGCGGCCGCGCCGCCCGAGAAATAGTGAAGGATTGTGCCGCCGCCGGCGGTACACACGAGGAGGATACGTGGCAGTAGTGACCATGAAGAATCTGCTTGAGTCAGGTGTGCACTTTGGCCATCAGACCAAGCGCTGGGACCCGCGCATGAAGAAGTTCATCTTCGCCGAGCGCAACGGGATCCACATTATCGACCTGCAGAAGACGATAGTCTGCATCAAGGACGCCTACGACGCGGTGCGCAAGGCCGTTCTCGAGAACAAGTCCGTGCTGTTTGTGGGAACCAAGAAACAGGCTCAGCAGGCTATCCAGCGCGAAGCCGAGCACTGCAGCATGTTTTACGTCAACCACCGCTGGCTTGGCGGCATGCTGACCAACTTCTCTACCATCAAGCGCTCGCTGATGCGGCTCAAGAAGATCGACAAGATGGAAGTAGACGGTACCTTCGAGAGCCTGACCAAGAAAGAAGTTGCACGTCTCAACAAAGAACGCGCACGACTGGAGAAAAACCTGGGTGGCATCAAAGAGATGAAAGAGCCGCCCGGAATTGTCTTTGTGATTGATACACGCAAAGAGTCCATTGCTGTTGCCGAAGCGCAGCGCATGGGAATCCCGATTGTGGCGGTTGTCGACACCAACTGTAACCCCGAAGGGATCACCTATCCGATCCCGGGTAACGATGACGCAATTCGCGCCATCAATCTTTTCACGTCGATCATCTCCAAGGCGGTGATCGAAGCCGATAACGAGATCGGTCTTGAAGTCATCGAGCATCTCCAGGAAGAGGATCTCGAAGACTCTGCGTCGGCAGCCCTGGCTGAAGAAGAACCGGCCGCTGCTCAGGACGAGGATGAGACCGCAACCGAGTCTGCAGAGGCTGAAGAAAAAGTTGCCGCTACCGCGGAAGAGGCCGCACCGCCGGCCGCCGAAATCGAAACCGCGCCAGTAGCAGAACAGGTAGCCCAGGAAGACCAGGCCGCCGAGGAAGGATTTTCCGCAGAGGACTACTCTGAGTACGATCCGAGCGAAGACGAAGCCGCCAAGCAGGCACGCGAAGCGGCCAAAGAACACCTGACGCCGGAAGAGGCGGTAGCCGAGGACGCGGGCATAGACCAGGAAAAATTCTACGAAGAACCGTAAGCGGTTCTCGATACACACAGAGGAGATACACGTGGACATCAAAGCATCCGACGTGAAGAAACTGCGAGATAAAACCGGCGCCGGGATGATGGACTGCAAGAAGGCGCTGGTGGACGCCGGCGGGGATGCCGCCAAGGCTGAGAAGATCCTCAAGGAACTGGGCCTGGCCGCGGCCGCCAAGCGCATGGGACGCGCAACCAACGAGGGACGTATCTTCACCCGCGTAACAGCAGACAAAGCCGGGATCCTGGAGCTCTCCTGCGAGACCGACTTTGTGGCGCGCAACAACGATTTCATCGCGCTCGGTAAGCGCCTGCTCGAGACCATGATGGACAAGGGACTCAGCGCGGACTCGGACGAGGTCAACACTGAGATCAAGAACGCAATCAGTACCATCAAGGAAAACATGGCGCTGCGCAGGTTTGAATCGCTGCCGGTAGCCCCCGGCGAAACCGCAGTGGACTACATCCACGGCGACGGCGGCAATATCGGTGTATTGGTCAAGGTAAAGGCCGACGGTGATGCCTCAGACAGTCAAGCGGTCAGACAGTTTGCCTTTGACCTCGCGCTGCACGTAGCAGCGTTCCGACCGGCGTACCTGTCTGCAGAGCGGGTCGAGCCGAGTTATCTTGCGGAGCAGGAATCAATCTTTCTCAAGCAGGCACAGAACCTCGATAAACCCGAGAACGTGCTGCAGGGAATTGTCAAAGGCAAAATGAAGAAGCACCTGGCGGAGATATGCCTCGTTGATCAACCCTTTGTCAAAGATGACAAGAAATCGGTGGCCCAGATGGCGGCCGACGTCGGCAAGGCTGCCGGTACAACGGTGAGCGTAGTCGACTATCGCTACTACCGCGTTGGCGAAGACGCCGACTAAGACGCGAATCTGCCGCCCTCGTGCTGAGTGCGGCGGTGCAGTTGAGACGGAGAGTGCAGAACATGGACCAGGTACAGAAACAGTCTGAAGAACGTATGAAGAAGTCGGTGCACGCCTTGGAAGAGGAGTTCAACACCATCCGCACCGGACGTGCGTCCGCAGCGCTGTTCGACAAGATCAAGGTTGAATACTACGGCAATCCCACACCCCTCAACCAGGTTGCCACTATTTCGGTTCCCGAAGCGCGGCTGGTGGTGATTCAGCCGTGGGACAAGGGAATCATCTCCGACATTGAGAAAGCCATCCAGAAGTCCGAACTGTCGGTCAATCCTTCCAACGACGGCAAGGTGATTCGCATCAATATCCCGCCGTTGACCGAAGAACGGCGCAAAGAATACGCCAAAGTCGCCAGGAGTATGGCGGAGCAGGCGCGCGTTGCGGTGCGTAACATCAGACGCGATGCCAACGATGAACTGAAGAAGCAGGAAAAGGACGGCGAACTCTCCGAAGACGAGCTCAAGCGCGCTGAAGACGAGATACAAAAACTGACTGATAAGTACGTCGAAGAGATCAATCGGGCGCTCGAGTCAAAAGAGAACGAGATTCTGGAGATCTAATGGCACTTGACGGGCCCCGCGAGCCGGATAACGTCCCGACGCACGTAGGGATTATTATGGACGGCAACGGACGCTGGGCCAGTTTGCGCAACCTGCCTCGCACCAGTGGTCACCAGGAGGGCCTCGAGGCAGCCAAGCGCATAGTGCGCGCCGCTGCGGACAGTGGTACGCGCTATCTGTCACTTTATGCTTTCTCTACCGAGAACTGGAATCGCACCCCCGATGAGATTCGGTTCCTGATGGGTCTAGTGACCGGCTATCTGCGCAAGGAACAGCCGTTCTACGAGGAGATCGGCGTGCGTGTGGTGCACAGCGGAGACCTCAAGCGCCTCCCGCGCGCCGTCCAGAGCGAGGTAAGAGGTGTGATGAAGGACACTCGCGACTTTGAGCGAATTACCGTAAACCTTGCCCTGAATTACGGCGGACGCGACGAGATCGTGCGTGCTGCAGATCGCGCCTGGAAACAGCGGACGGCCGACCAATCCGGCGGCCCGCTGACCACCGCCGAGCTGCAGCGCCACCTGGATCTGCCCGAGTTTCCCGACCCCGACCTGATTATCCGTACCGGCGGAGAGCGCCGCTTGAGCAATTTCCTGCTCTGGCAGTGCGCCTACGCGGAGCTCTACTTCTCAGACAGACTCTGGCCGGACTGGGACCACGATGACTTTGCCGCCGCCGTTTCCGATTACCGCAGCCGTAAGCGCAACTTCGGCGGTTCACGATGAAGAACGTTATTACCCGCCTGCTCATGTTTGCCGTTGGCGTTCCCGGCCTGATCGGCGCTGTGCTGCTGCTGCCCAACCACTTCCATCTGCCGTTCAATCTGCTTGTGGTGCTGGTGGCCGGGATCAGCGCCCGAGAACTGGCCGAAATCCTGGCCGCGCGCCCCAACAGCTACCGCCTGCGCGCTTCGGCGGCGATGGCGCTCGGAATGGCTCTGCCGGCGGCAACGCTGGCAGCGCTGTTTGCCGGAAAATCACTGATTGTGGCGCCCGCATCCCTGACTGCTCTGGCAGCGGTCCTGCTGGGGTTACAGGGATTTCGGCGCCAGGAACCGGGCTTCAAACGCATCATTCCGGCAGTGGGAACTTCGTTCTTCCTGCTGATTTATCCCGGCCTGTTTGCTTCCTACATTGTGATGCTGTCGACCCTGCCGTTTTCTACGGTTATCATCCTTCTTTTCCTGGCAACGGTCTATCTCAATGACTCGCTGGCTTACGTGATTGGGATGCTGTTTGGTACGCGCAACCAGCAGCTGGTGCCCATAAGCCCCAACAAGAGCCTTGAAGGCTTTGTCGGGGGCTTTGTAACCTCGATACTGGCGGTAGTTGTGGCGGGCTACTTCTTCCCGCAGGTGCTTCCCGGCGGTGTATGGCGCAGAGTTGTACTGGGCGCTGCGGTCGGCGGGGCAGCGATGATCGGCGATCTTGCCGAATCGGCGCTCAAGCGCTCGGCGCTGGTCAAGGATTCGGGCGAGTTGATTCCCGGACGGGGAGGATTACTGGATTCCGTTGATTCCCCGGTGTTTTCTGCCTTCGTTTTCTATTATCTTTACACTATGCTCTTTCTTACCCAGGCGAATATATGATAATAAACATTCTCATTGGCCTTCTCGGCCTCGGCATTGTAGTCTTTGTGCACGAAGCTGGACATCTGCTCGCGGCCAAAGCGGTTGGTATCGATGTGGAGACCTTCTCCATTGGCTGGGGGCGCAAGATCGCCGGCTTCCACTACAAAGGCACCGAGTACCAGATTTCGATCTTCCCGTTCGGCGGTTTCTGCAAGATGAAAGGCGAAGTTCTGTTGCAACGCGCGTGGGACCAGGGAACAGACCGCATTCCGCACGAAGCGGGAGCGTTCTTCAGCGCACGCCCATGGCAGCGTATCCTGGTCGCGGTTGCCGGACCGCTGGTAAATCTGCTATTCGCTATTCTGGTCCTCTCGGTGATCTGGGGCATCGGCTTTTCAGTGCAGACCTTCGAGAACCGGATTGTGCTGGCGGCAGACTACTCGGAGCAGTCGAGCCAGATGCCGGCAGCTGAAGCCGGGTTGCAGACCGGCGACCGTATCGTAGCGATTGACGGCCACGAGACAGCCAGTTTCCGCGACATACAGCAACGAGTGGCTCAATCCGCCGGCCGCGAGTTGACGTTTACCATTGCGCGCAACGACACACAGTTTGAACAACCGATAACCCCGCAGCTGGATCGCGACACCGGAGCGGGGCTGATCGGTATCTATCCGTGGATTGACCCGGTGGTGGCCTCAGTCAGTGATGGCTCGCCGGCCGATATCGCCGGATTACAACCGGGAGATCGCATCGTGCGCGCCGGCGGCAGCGCTACCGCCAACAGCATGCAGTTACTGCAGATCATGCAGGCTACCGGGCGGCCGGTTCCGATCACCGTGGAGCGCAACGAAACCACAGTCGAGACCGAACTGGTACCCGGCTCCCGCGAGGACGGCTCTCTCTACGTCGGCATTGCTTTTGAGGCAGTCGAAATGCCGTCTCCGTCCTTGACACCACTGCAGGCGGTGGACCGTGGTACGCGCGAGACATTTCGCACCCTGGGACTGACTATTCACAGCATCGGACTACTGTTCCAGGGCGTCGATCTTACCCAGGCGGTAGCCGGTCCGATTCGCATTACCTACTTTGTGGGAGAGGTCGCTACAGCCGGTTTAACCACCGGAGTTGGCGACGGCGTGCGCGCCTTCTTCAACTTCCTCAGCCTGGTGAGTATCGCGTTGTTCTTCATGAACCTGCTGCCGATTCCGGTGCTCGATGGCGGACAGATTCTGCTCTACACGGTTGAGGGCCTGTCACGACGCCCCTTGCATCCCAAGGTAGTTTATCGCTACCAGATGATTGGAACCGCAATTGTGCTGTCGCTGATTGTTTTTGCGTTCTTGAGTGATATTCTATTTCTGACGGGACGCTGATGGAGAGAACCATGAGACGTAGTCTTCTGCTTGCCGTACTGCTGTTGGCTACAGCGGCGCTCAGTGCGCAGATACAGGTAAACTCCAGCCACGCTGGAGCGGTTCTGGCGCTGGAATACGACGCCGGCAGGCAGCACCTGATTACCGGTGGCCAGGACGGCAAGGTTAAGGTCTGGAACCTCGATTCGGCCACTCTGCGCCAATCGATACAGATCTCGCACTTGCCGGTACACACGATCGCGGTGCATCCAGAACAACCGGAAATAGCGGTGGTTCACAGTGACGGACGCCGTCGCTTCAGCCTGTCGGTATGGAACTGGCACGAGAACCGCATGTTGTTCAGTCATAACCTGTCGGAAATCCCGCTATTTCTCGATTACTCGCCCCAGGGAAGCTTTCTGGTCTACGGGCAGACGGATTTCAACAGCCTGCGCTTCCTGTCGGCGCAGAGCGGGCGTACCCTGCCCTACATGCGCCGTGGATTCGGGATCGTTACCTTTGCAACTATCGCTTCCAGCGAAGAACGCATCATGACCTATACCGAGTCAGACGGATCGATCATCTATTGGGAGATAGTTTCCGGCAGGCAGGTACAGAGCACCACTACCGAGACCGGCATAGACAAGCTGACTCTGCTGACAAATCGACGCTTTGCCGCGGGAAAACTGGATAACGAGCTGGTAGTTGTCGACATTCTCGACGGCAGGATTCGCGATCGCTACGCGATGAATGGCATCGATCGCATCATGGTCAACCACGCCAATGGAGACATTGCGGTCCTGCTGCGTAGCGGTCGGCAGACCGAGATCGCGTATTTCACTTTCGAAGCTAACCGCCTGCAGCGCAGATATCGAACCAACCCGGCCTTTCCGCCATCGGTCAGTCAGGTGGCGCTTCACGGCGACTCTCTCCACGTGGCCGCCGATGACGGATCGTTGTTCCATTACCGTGTCGACAGCCGAGCGGGACGTACGCTGGCGGAGAACCGCATAGAACCGGTTACCGGTATTGCAGCCACCAACCAGACAGTGCATATCTCGACCGCACGCAGCATTACCTCCATAGACTCCGACATGTTCGGTCTCAGCGAGGTTGCGCTGGATCGGGTGCAGTACCTGGACGTTACAAGCCGGCCCAATCCGTTGCGCGGCAGAGTCGGGTTGTCGACTATCCTCTACGGAACCGCTGCCGACCAGCGCATTGCACTGTGGGACACAACCGGGCAGAACCCGGTAATCACATCGTTTGACCCCGCCACGGCACTGTTCCGCGAGCTGCCGCTGGATGAGCACCGCTCGCTGCGATCGCTGCATGCCGCTGAAGACCACCTGCTGCTGCTGCACAACAACAGTTCGCTGCGCAAGATCGAGCTGCAGAGTTTTGATACGGTTTTTTCGTACCGCACCGACGGCATGGAGACTGCGGTCTCAATCGATGAGCAGACCATTGTCATCGGTAAGAGCCGCCTCAACCCGTTTGATTCCTCGCTGCTCAGAATCGATAGCCAAACCGGTGAGACCGTGCGCATCGACAGCGACAGTTTTCTGGTGTTCGATATGGCCTGGGACCGATCCGAACGTCTGCTCTATACCCTGGGGCTGCAGCAGACCGCTACCGGAGTACGGACTACCCTGTCGGTGCACCGCGGCACCAACTTCCAGAATCGCCGCATCATACACAGCTACGAGGGTGAAGATCTCGATGCGCGAATCGCGCTTGATCCGCACAGCCGTCGGGTTTACACCAGCCTGGGCCGCGAGGGTGTTGTGGTATGGGATGGCCGCCGCACAGCAACTCTCGATGCAGTTCAACACGTGGCGCGCGACCTGCGCGTGGTGGGCCGTCACCTGTTTGCAATTAACCGGGACGGTAGTGTCAGCGTCTGGAATCTGCGAAGCGGCGAACCGGTAATGAACTTCTTTCTGTTTACCGATGGCCAGTGGGCGGTTATCACTGCCGAAGGCTACTACTTTGTATCCAGCCCGCAGGCCGAACGGCATCTATCGTTTGTTCCATCCTCTGCGCGTGAAGCGCGCCGCCGACGGCTGCAGGACTTCCGCCTGGTGCTGCCGCCACGCAACGACAACGGCGTGTAAGAGCGCCGGCACGGGGGCGCTTAACTGCCGCCCCTAACTGCCGGGAGGCGGGTTGCGCCGGATCTTTTCAATGGCTTTCTCTACCGCGCTACGGATTTCTGCGGCGTGTTCGCGGTCCAACGCATCGGCGTAGAGCCGTCCCAGCAGGTTGGCGCGGTACAGCGGCTGCACCAGGTTGAGCGCGTAGGCGGCAATATCGAGCACACAGTCACTCGAACGACAGATATCCTGGTTCTGCGGCAGCGCCGCCTGGCGCTCGAGTTCATCGATTACCAGCTTTTCGGCCTCGTTGACCAGGATGTCGAAGTCGTAGCGATCACGTAACCCCATCTGTCTGCCTCCGTCATGCCGGCTCGTTGGCCAGTGATTCGAACTTGGTATAGCGCGGCACAAAAGCGATCTTGACAGTGCCTACCGGACCGTTACGCTGCTTGGCCACGATAAGCTCGGTCTCTATCACCTGAGCCTGCTGGTGTGTCTCCTGTTCCGAAACGCGCTCGCGGTGCAGAAACATCACTACATCGGCGTCCTGCTCGATCGCGCCGGACTCGCGGATATTGGCCAGGTTCGGCCGCTTGCCTTCCGAATCGCGCGTAACCTGCGACAGCGCCACTACCGGGACCTCCAGTTCACGCGCCAGCGCTTTCAGTGAACGCGAAATCTCGGCGATCTGCTCGTGGCGTGGACTTTCGCTGTTTTCCGCCGATACAAGCGTGAGATAGTCCACAAATATGATCCGCACCTGGTGCTGCGCCACCATACGCCGAGCCTGAGCGCGCAGGTCGAGCAGGCGCATGTTGGGGGTATCGGCTATCCACAGTGGTGCCTCGTAGATCAACCCGGCCGCATCGGTGAGGTTCTTGAAATCAGAAGACTTGAGCATGCCGGTACGCAGCGTCTGGGAGCCAATGCGCGCTTCAGCCGACAACAAGCGTTGCATCAGCGCCTGTTTGGACATCTCGAGCGTGAAGAATCCAACCGCGATCTTCTGGTGCACGGAAATATTGCCGGCCATGGTCAACGCCAGCGCCGTCTTTCCAACCGACGGTCGCGCACCAATCACGATGAATTCCGAGTTCTGAAAACCGCTGAGCATGTTGTCCAGCGAGGGAAACCCCGACGGTATGCCGGTATAGTTGTCCTTGGTCTGATACAGGCGCTCGATTGCCTCTACGGTCGCCTCAACGATGTCTCTGGCTTTCTGGAAACCGGCATCTTGTTGGCTGTCGGTAATCTCGAAGATCTTGCGTTCGGCTTCCTCGAGGATTGCCCTGCTTTCCTGCGAATCATCGTAAGCCTCGGCGATGATCTCATTGGCGATCTTCAGCAGGCGCCGACGCACCGAGGCCCCACGGACAATACGCGCGTAGTACTCGATGTTGGCGCTGGTAGGAACCGAAGAAGTTAACGAAGCAACGTAACCGGCACCGCCAACGCTGTCGAGCGCACTGCGGCTGCGCAGTTCCTGTGTCAGGGTTATGAGATCGATCTCTTCGCCGCGCTCGTAGAGCCCCAGAATAGCATCAAAAACGCGCACATGCGCGTTGCGGTAGAAATCTACCGGGCGCAGGTAACTGATCACCTGTCCCAGCGCATCCGGGTCGAGCAGTATGGCGCCCAGCGTAGCGACCTCCGCTTCCGGGTTGTGCGGGGGCACTCTGTCCTTCAGCTGCGCTGACGCCACCCAAGCTTCCCCTATGCAACCCGCGTACTACGTGGCGCTCTGGTCCAGTCTGGCGTCCGAGTCTGCATCTGCGTCTGCGTCGGTATCCGCTTCGGCCTCAGCTCCCGCTTCGGTTGCGTCAGCCTCGGCCGGCTCTGCTGCGGCGGTCTCAACCGCCGCTTCACCCGCTTCGGGTTCGGTCGCCTCGGGTGCAGGCTCCTCGTCGCCACCCGCGGCCGCCGGGACTTCGGCGGGCTTGGGCGCTTCAGTCTCGGGGGTCTCTGACTCGACGCGCACCGTCAGCGTGGCTTCTTCGTCGCCGTAGAGGCGCACCCGCACGCTATGGGTTCCGGTACTCTTGATGGTACTTTCGGTAATGTCAACTTTGCGGCGCTCCACGGTGATACCGCGCTTCTCGAGCTCATCTACAATGTTGGCAGTGGTAACCGATCCAAAGAGCTTGCCACGTTCACCGGCCGCCATGCGGATGACCAATTCCTCGGTCTCGATGCGATCTTTGATCGAGGATGCCTCTTTACGCTTCTCTTGCTTGCGCTGCTCGATAGCAGAGCGCCGCCCCTCGATTTCTGCCACATTCTGTCGATTGTGCATCAACACCATGTTGCGCGGAATCAGGTAGTTGCGCGCGTAGCCGCGAGCGACCTCACAGATATCGCCTTCCTCGCCGAGGTTGGGAACATCACGATTGAGAATGACTTTCATTGGTGCTTACTCTCCATTAACCCATCGGCAGCAGCCCGAGCACGCGGGCACGTTTGATCTCGCGAATCAACCGACGCTGATTCTTGGCCGATGTACCGGTGATTCTACGCGGCAAAATTTTGCCCTTCTCAGTCACAAATCGACGTAAGACTTCCGGGTGCTTGTAGTCGATAACCAGGTTCTGGGCTTTGATCTTGTCTACTTTCTTGCGAAAGTAGACCTTGCCGCGTGGACGGAATCCACGGTCATCACCTCTGCCGCCACCGCGGTCATCACGACCGCCACGGTCGTCACGGGCACCACGGTCATCCCCGCCACCACCGCGGTACGGTGGCCGACGCGTTTCCTGCTGACCCTCGTCGCGGCTTCCTGATTCAACTCTGCTGTTCTCATCAGACATATACTTCTCTCTCTCCTGCTAACCTGAATTAAAACGGCACATCGTCTTCAAACCGGTCCGGCTCGGCAACCGGCGCATCGTAGGATGAGCCTTCGTCGCTGCGCTCCGAACTGCCGCCGCCGGGCGCTCCGCCCCCGGAACCACCGCCACCGAGCAGTTGCACAAACTGGGCAAATATCTCCACCCGGCTGCGCTTCTGGCCGTCCTGTTCCCAGCGATCGTGACGCAACTCGCCATCGACGCCAACCTGTTTACCCTTTTTCAGAAACCGGTGAACCGACTCCGCCTGGCGCCCCATCAGCACAACGTCAAAGAAGTTGGCCTCGTCGGTCCAGGAGTCTCCGGATTTCTTGCTGGTGTTGACCGCTACCGAGAACTTGCAGATCTGCAAGCCGCTGTTCGTGTAGCGCAGTTCTGCATCGCGGGTCAAACGGCCCACAAGGGTAACATGATTGATATCCTTCATGTTACTTCTCCTGGCGTACCATCAGAAACCGTAGCAGGTCTTCCTTGTGCTTGAGCGCAGCTTCCGTCTGATGAGCCTGCTCCGGTTCCATGTCGACAACGAAGACGTAGTAGTGACCTTGATTCAGTTTCTTGATCGGGTAGGCAAACGTTCTTTGCCCCATGTCATCTTCTTTAACAACCGTGGCCCCGAGCTGCTCAAGCTCCGCGCGAACCACTTCTTTGCCTTTGCTGAACGGTTCGTCCTCCGGACGAAAGACGCACACCGCCTCGTACCTTCTTGTCATTGCTCCTCCTTGCGGACTAATGACCATCGGCGTGATATGTTGTTTTGGGACCGATGGTAAAGAGGTTTGCACAAGCTACCACTTCGGCTGATGCGTGTCAAGTAAGGCGCGCCGCACTCCGAGAATTAAACACAGAGATACCATGGCTATTCGAACAAACTACGAGGACGACATATTCCTGCTGCAGACAATGATCAAGACCGTCAAGGCGGCGGTCCAGCTCGAAGTAGACGCCGAGCTGTTTCGCGACAAGCTCATTGAAGACCTGCTGTTCATCCATACCACCATTCAGAAACTGTTTCGCGGGTTATGCGAAAACCGCAAGCTGTTGCGACGGGCCGAATATCTGCGCTCGATCATGCGCGCCAAGAGCGCACTGATCGAGGTGCTCGAGAGCTGCCTGGACAGCAATACCGCGCTGTATGTCTATCTGGCAGCCTACGCTGCCAAGCTGCGTGCGTATCGCAACGAGCACCGCGAGGACGTGGACGACATTCGTAATATGCTGCAGCGTACCGACCAGGACGAGCCCGATGACCAGGACGTGGTCTCGCATGAAGAGTTCCTGTCGCTGTTGCAACAGGACGAAGAAGAGTCCGAACAGGACTAGTCTGCCAGCCGCCGCATCAACGGCCCGAATTGGTTCTCTGCTATAGTGCTGTAGCGCGGGTTATCAAGCCATTGCTGCTGTACGTAGCCCCAGCGTACAAGATAACATTTCAGGTCAAAATCCAGACGCTGGTTGGACGAGGGGAAGTGATCGGGCTGATCCTCTACAAAAGCGGCGCTCTGTTGCCCATCGGCGGACAGCAGTTCGCCGATTATGCTCAGCTTGGCCCTGCCTTCGGTGCTCAGGATACGCTGCGGTGGCCACTCGACCGCGTCTGCGGCCAGGATCTCGGATATGTAGGCGGCCTTCTTGGTTGACAGAATGTAGCAGCGATCACGCTGTGCCAGCCAGTCGAGCTCATCGCGGACGTGCGGGTAGATGCGGTTGCGCCGCAACCAGCCGTCACGGTCATGGCGCAGCAGCTCTTCGCGCACCGAGTAGATCGCCCGCCGGTAGCGCTGCATTTCGTCCTCGCCGACCTGATCGAGGATCCGATCAAACTGCTGCTGGCTGGAGATCGTTACCCCCTGCCCTATCAGACGTTGCAGCAGTACAAAGTCCTGGCCGTTGCGGATAAATGGCCGATAACTGTAGAACAGCCGGCGCTCCACCAGTGGAACCGCCGCCGGTTGTTCGGCACAGATTACGCGATGCCACGCGATCCAGGAGGAGACATAGGCCTCGAGGACCGAATCACAGATCACGCCGTCGAAGTCCAGAAACACCGTCATTAACGCCGGATCATACCAGTTTTACCGCCGCTTGTGAACAATCATACGTTGATGTAGTATTCCCGGCAGGCGAAGGGCAGGAGGCAGAGCACGGTGTCACAGGAGCCAACACTCAACAGCTATCGAGGCAAGTTCGAAGAGCTATCGCTGCTGTTTGAAATCAGCCAGATTCTCGATCAGAGCATGGACCTCAAGCTGGTAATCCATCCGGTGCTGAAGGCGGTCACCGATCATCTCGGCATGTATCGCGGCGCGATAACCCTGTTGAATCGCCAGACCGGCGAGATATTCATTGAAGCTGCCTACGGCCTCTCCAACAGCCAACGCGAGCGCGGACGCTACGTACTCGGCGAAGGAATCACCGGCAAGGTTGTACAGGGCGGACAGCTGAAGATCATCCCGCGCATCGCCGACGACCCGGACTTTCTCAACAAGACCGGGGCCCGCAAGGGGCAGAAGCAGAAGGAGATCTCGTTCATATGTGTTCCGATCAAGATCGGTAACGAGACCATCGGCGCCTTCAGTGTCGATCGTCCAATTGGCGCTGAGCAGGAGCTGGAGGAGGACGCGCGCGTTCTGTCGGTTGTAAGCTCGCTGATCGCACAGGCGGTCAAGGTGCGGCAGAACATCATGGAAGAGAAGCGCCGTCTTCAAGAGGAGAACACACGCCTGCATCAGGAATTGCGTGCAAGGTACAAGCCGTCCAACATCATCGGCAACTCCAAATCCATGCAGGCGGTCTTCGACATGATTGCGCAGGTGTCGCGCAGCGAAGCAACCGTGCTGATCCGCGGCGAAAGCGGCACCGGCAAAGAACTGGTGGCACAGGCCATTCACTATAACAGCCCGCGCGCATCGCGGCCGTTTATTAAGGTAAACTGCGCCGCGCTGCCCGAGACAGTCATAGAGAGCGAACTTTTCGGCCACGAGAAAGGCGCATTCACCGGAGCCATCAGCCTGCGCAAGGGGCGCTTTGAGCTGGCCAACGGCGGCACCATCTTCCTCGACGAAATCGGTGACCTTTCGCCAATTCTGCAGGTCAAGATGTTGCGTGTTTTGCAGGAGAAGGAGTTCGAACGCGTCGGCGGCAACGAGACCATTCGCGCCAACGTACGCATCATCACCGCCACCAACCGCAATCTCGAGCAGCTACTGGAGAGCAACGACTTCCGCGAAGACCTCTACTATCGGCTCAACGTCTTTCCGATTCACATTCCGCCGCTGCGCGATCGCAAAAGCGATATTCTGCTGCTGACGGACCACTTCGTCGAGAAATACAGCGAGCAGAATCACAGCCCGATCCGCCGCATATCCACACCGGCAATCGATCTGTTGATGAACTACCACTGGCCGGGTAACGTGCGCGAGCTGGAGAACTGTATCGAACGCGCTGTGCTGTTGAGTGTGGACGAGGTTATTCACAGTCACCACCTGCCGCCCAGCCTGCAGAGCGCCGAGTCGACCGACACGGTGGTCACCGGCTCGCTTCAGGAGTCGCTGGACAACCTGGAGCGCGAGCTGCTGATGGACGCGCTCAAATCCACCAAGGGCAACATGGCCAAGGCGGCGCGCCTGTTGAAAATCAGTGAGCGGATCATGGGCCTGCGGGTCAACAAGCACGCGATTGAGCCCAGAGCGTTCCGGAACAGCAAATAACGCATCGGTGCGCAATACGCTGTTAAGCTACGTTTAGGTAGCATTGTGTTATCATTATTACGGAATGGTATTATCTAAATCCGTCAACAACTTTTCCGCTGCTTATCCATTGCTTTGATACATATACGTTTATTACTGTCAGTGTTCCGACGGTCATGTTGGCATAGCTCTTGCTTATCCCAGTCCAGAAAATCTACGTCTTTCTGGAGGGCTTCTACGATGAACAAAAAGATCCTTCTCCTGTGCTTTGCGGCGGTGATGCTATTCGCAAGCTCGGCTCTATACGCACAGGATGCAGCCACAGCGGAGCTTCTGGAACTGTTCCAGGACTCGTTTGATATGATATGGCTGGTACTCGCCGCGGCACTGGTGTTTTTCATGCAGGCGGGGTTCGCCATGGTCGAGACCGGTCTCACAAGAGCCAAGAACGCCGGCAACATCATCATGAAGAACCTGATGGACTTCTCGGTTGGCGCGCTGGCGTACTGGGCAGTCGGGTGGGCCCTGATGTACGGTTCCAGCGCCGGCGGATTTCTGGGAACCGATCAGTTCTTTCTCGGCGGTGCCGATTATGTGCTCTACCGCGACTGGATGTTCCAGGTGGTGTTTGCTGCAACCGCGGCCACGATTGTATCGGGAGCTATGGCCGAGCGCACCAAGTTCAGCGGTTACCTGTTCTACAGCGTGGTGATCACTGCGCTGGTCTATCCTGTTTCCGGGCACTGGATCTGGGCCGATAACGGCTGGCTGGCGGAGATGGGCTTTCACGACTTCGCCGGCAGCACCGTTGTTCACTCGGTAGGCGCGTGGGCGGCAATGATCGGCGCCGTCATGCTCGGAGCCAGAAAAGGAAAGTACGTCAAAATTGACGGAAAGATCCGTCCCAAGGCGATTCCGGGCCACAACATGCCGCTGGCGGCGCTGGGCGTGTTCATCCTGTGGTTCGGCTGGTACGGCTTTAACGGCGGCAGCACCCTCTCGGGAACCGATCTGGACATTGCGCACGTGTTTGTCACTACGACGTTGGGGGCGTCCGCCGGAGCAATAGCGGCGATGGTGACCTCCTGGATCGCCTTCGGGCAGCCGGACCCCAGTTTCTCGCTCAACGGCGCCCTGGCGGGCCTGGTTGGCATCACCGCCGGCACGTGGGTCATAAGCCCGTTTGGCGCGATCGTCATCGGCTTGCTTGCCGGTATTCTGGTAGTCGCTTCGGTAGAGTTCTTTGACAAAGTGCTGCACATTGACGACCCTGTCGGTGCCATATCGGTTCACGGAGTCTGCGGTGCCTGGGGTACGTTGGCGGTAGGGCTGTTTGCCACCGGCGTCAACGATCCCGACGTTGTAGGCCTGTTCTACGGCGGTGGCATGGCTCAGTTTGGGGTTCAGCTTATCGGCGTCCTGGCGGTATTTGTGTGGGTTGTGGTGACCGCTCTGGTTCTCTTTGGTATTCTCAAAGCCGTCAATAAACTGCGCGTCAGTGAAACCGAGGAGCTCATCGGTCTCGATATCGGCGAACACGCAATGGAATCCTATCCTGGGTTCCAGATTTTCACCAACATGTAAGGGAGGACGAGATCGATATGAAACTGATAATCGCCTACATCCAGCCGCATAAGCTGAACGATGTCAAAGAAGAGCTGTACAAGGCCGAAGTATACAGGATGTCGGTCACCAATTCGCTCGGCTGCGGCCAGCAGAAAGGCTACACCGAGTCCTACCGCGGTGTGGACATCGAGGTCAACCTGTTGAAGAAAACGCGGATCGAGATAGCGGTCAACGACGAATTTGTCCAGACAACCGTTGACGCGCTGATCCGCGGCGCTCGCAGCGGAGAAATCGGGGATGGCAAGATCTTCATCGTTCCGCTGGAAGAGTGCATTCGAATCCGCAGCGGTGAGAAAGGCAAAGACGCCATCGGCTGAGCCGAAGCGACACGCTGCTCTCAACGTCTCTCAAATTCGCAGCAACAGATGCGGCGCGGCGGCCGACGGTCCGCCGCGCCGCTGTTGCAGGTAGTCGGCCGCCGGTCAGATCCTCGGCTTCTCTGCTAGGCGGGCTTCTTTCCTATGAACCGATTGTCGGGTAGAGTATACCCAGTATGGACCAATGGCTCGAACGCATGCCGGCGCGCTATTTCAACGAATGCAGTGACGCTCAGGTGAACGCGCATCGGCAGATGCAGCAGCAACTCAGTGACCAGACCCCGTTTGCGATCGAGGTGCGCGCGGCAGAGTCCGATCCTGAGCTCACCAGCGTCACGATAGTGGCTTACGACTATCCGGCGGAGTTTTCGATTATCACCGGGCTGCTCTCGGCAACCGGTTTCAACATAGTCTCGGGAGATATCTACACCTCGCGCAGCATGGAACCGAAGCAGGAGATAGATGAGAAAGCGCTGCGCCGCGCATTTCCCAACCAGGAGTCTCGTGCGCGCTATCTGCAGCGTCATCGCCGCCGTTTCAGCGAACTGACTTCAGACAACCGGCGACGCATTATCGTGGATACGTTCACCGGGACCGCTGCGCCGCCGCGCCAGGAGTGGGCAGAGCGCTTCCGCGAACATCTCGGCAGCTTCATGCAGCTACTGCACACCAATAGCGTCGAAAGCCTGGAACAGGCCAAGAAGCGATTGACTGAACTGGTAGTGCGGGCGCTGTCCGACATGGATCTGCAGGCAGAGCGGATTCTGTTTCCGGTGGACGTGGAATTTGACACCTCACAGCCCGAGTTCACGCGAATGAAGATTCTCTCGGAAGACACCCTGTTTTTTCTCTACGCCCTCAGTAACGCGCTCGCGCTGCACGGGCTATCTATCGAGCACGTCGAGATCCGCACGCGTGGCAGACGCGTTGAAGACCAGTTTGATTTTGTGGATTCAGCGGGGAAACCGGTCACCGATGAGTCGGCCATCAATCAGCTGCGGCTCTCCGTGGCGTTCACCAAGCAGTTCACCTACTTCCTTCCCAACGCCCCCGATCCGTACAGTGCGCTGCAGCGTTTCGAGTCGCTCATCCAGGACTTCATCCAACTCTCACAGCGCGGACGCATCAGCTCGCTGCTCTCGAGCCCCAAGGTGCTGCAGGATCTTTCCCGTCTGCTCGGCGCCAGCGATTACCTGTGGGAGGATTTCCTGCGGCTGCAGCACGAAAGCGTACTTCCAATGCTTGACCAAACCGGTGCAAGTGAGCTCTTAAGCCTCGACCCGCAGCAGATGTCCACAGCATTGCAGCGCAAGCTCAGCGGCGGCGCCGATCGCGCACAGAAACGCGCGCTGCTGAACGATTTCAAGGACAACCAGAACTACCTGATCGATCTGGACCATATCCGGCGTCCCGAGTTGGATTTCTTCTTTCTCAGCTCGCGGCTCACCGCACTTGCAGAAGCCATCGTCTGCGCAGCGGTAGAGATTGCCTGCCAGGATGCGGTCGAGCGCTACGGAACTCCGCGTGCGGTTGCCGGACTGCCGGCAAGCTGGGCCATCATGGGGCTGGGCAAACTCGGCGGCGAGGCGCTGGGCTACGCCTCCGACATAGAGCTGATGTTTCTCTACTCGGATGACGGCCAGACCGATGGTCCTGAGCCGATTTCCAACCGTGAGTTCTTCGATCGCCTGTTTCAGGATGCGGTGTCCCTGATAGACGCCAAGCGCGAGGGGATTTTCCACATCGACCTGCGTCTGCGCCCACACGGCAAGTCCGGACCGGTAGCCGTCAGCTTGTCATCTTTCACCAGGTATTACAGCCGTGAGGCAGCAGCGCTTGAGAAGCTGGCGCTGGTGCGCATGCGGCGCATCGGTGGTGATTTGGAGCTGGGTCGGCATATTGAAAGCATCCGCAATCAGTTGATCTACACCGGAGGCTCGATCGATCTGCAGGAACTGAAGCGTCTACGCGCGCTGCAGCTGCAGGACAAAAGCGAGCCGGGACGCCTGAACGCCAAGTTCAGTCCCGGCGGTCTGGTTGATCTCGAATACTGCGTTCAGATTCTGCAGGTGATCCACGGCCGCACAAACCGTGCGCTGCGAACACCAAGAATCCATCTGGCCCTCGAAGCGCTGGTGGAGGCCGGTAAGCTGCACCAGGACTACGCCGAGCGCCTGGTGGGCGCATACCGTTTCTTTCGCAACCTGATCAACGGCCTGCGCATGCTGCGCGGCAACGCGCAGGACCTGTTTCTGCCCCAGCTCGATTCTCCCGAGTATCTGCATCTCGCTCGTCGTATGGGCTATCGCACCCGCGGCTCACTGCCGCCGGCAGAGCAGCTCAACATGGAGTTCGAGGCGCGGTCGGCCGAAATACGAGCCTTTGTCGAACGCGAGCTCGGCCGTGATGCGGTGCCAACGGATGTAGAGGGCAACATAGCGGACCTGATCCTGAGCGGGCAAATCGATAACCAGCGCAAGCACGCAATCCTGAAGCGAGGCGGCTTTCAGAATATTGAACGCAGCTACAACGCCTGGCGCCGCATGGCCGGTAGCGGCGAGCGCCAGTTTCTGTTTGCCGAGCTGGCGATCCTGGCGCGTACCGTGGTGCGCTCCTGTCCCGATCCCGATATGGCGCTCAACAACTGGGACCGCTTCATGGCGGCAATTGAGGATCCGCTGGACCACATCCGATGCCTGCAACTGCAACCGCAGCGGCTGCGCATCCTTATCGCCATCTTTGCTGGAAGCCAGTTCCTTTCAGATACGCTGATCCAGAATCCAGACTTCCTGGACTGGGTAACCGAGCACGACGTAGTGCGTAGCGTGCGTTCACGAGCTGCAATTGCCGCAGACCTCGCCGTCATTGCCTCAACGGAGCAGACGCGTCGCGACTGGCTTAACGCGCTGCGTCGCTTCCGCCGCCGCGAGATTTTGCGCATTGGAACACGAGATATCTGCCTGCACGCGCCGCTGGTGGAAATAACCGAAGAGCTTTCCAATCTTGCCGCGGCGCTGACTCAGGCAGCCCTGGACGATATCTGGCGCCAGGACCCAAACCGCGCAGCCGCCGCTCGCTTCTGTATTCTGGCCTTCGGTAAGCTTGGCGGGCGCGAACTGAACTACAGTTCGGATATCGATCTGCTGGCGCTGTTCGAGCCCGACGAACGTCTGGACCGTGCCGATGACCAGCGCATATTTGACAGCGTCATGGTTCAGCTGCGTGCGGCGCTGTCCAATCACACCGAACAGGGCTACCTCTACCGCGTTGACCTGCGCCTGCGTCCTTTTGGATCATCCGGCGCCCTGGTTCAGCGTCTACCGGCGCTCGAGCGCTATTACCGTGAGCACGCCTCGCTGTGGGAGCACCAGGCGCTGTTGAAACTGCGCCCGATTGCCGGCAACCTGGATCTCGGCGAGCGCTTTCTGGAACGAGCGCTGCCGGTTCTGACAACCCAACGGCGGCGCGGCGCCATCGCAGACTCGATAGCCAGGCTGCGTGACAACGCCATCGCACAGTCACACGCCGATACGGACATCAAGAACGGTGTCGGCGGGATCCGCGATATCGAGTTTCTGGTACAGGGGCTCCAGCTGCTTCACTGCCACCGCTATCCTGAGCTGCTGACCGGGAATACGCTGGAGGGCCTGACCGCGCTGGCCCACCGGAGCCTCTTGCCGGCTGACGTCGCCGAACAGCTGCAGCACGGCTACATCCTGCTGCGGCGTATCGAACATTTCCTGCAGATATTGGAAGACCGCCAGGTACATCGTCTGCCGCAAAGCCCCGAGCTGCGCAGCGCGCTGGCTCGCCGGGTTCAGCTCTCAAGCGGCAGTAGTGGGGATTTCTACCAACAGCTGGACGCGGTGCGCTCCCTGGTACGCGACGCCTTCTTGCGCTACCTGATTGACGCTTCGCTTGATGCAGAGGCTACCGGAGACCGGCCTATGAATCGGTCTCGCGCTCACGGCGAGCGATAATTTCCGGGAAATCGTAGACTACCATCCCGTTGTCATCTATGTCCATGCGGACGTGGCTGTTATCGACCATCGCTTCAATAAACCGTTCAGCTTCTTCAACACCAAGCCCGGTTTCGATCACAATGTCCGACACGGTCAGCCTGCCGCCTAAACGCTGCGCCAGCTTGAACAACTGCGCCTGTCTGCCCTGAATATGGCGGTAGGTGTAGCCGCCGCTCTGCAGTTGCGCCAGCAGTTCGTGCTCGTCGATATGTGCGGGGGAACAGCCGTCACGCAGGCGGCTTGACGGACGAAACAGCGCCAGTCCGGCGCGCAGCGCCAGAAACGCCAGAAATATCGGGAAGAAGAACACAAAAGGAAAGCCAAACCAGAAAAACAACTCGTTCACCCCTTGCGTTCAAATATAGTGCATTTGCGCCGCAGTTCAAAGGGCGAAACAGTCGCGCAGCGCGTGCCGGAACGTCTCGTAGGCCGCACAGTAGCGCGCGTAGTCCTCGCTGTAGCGCTGGTGACTCGGGCCGTCCGGCTCGAACCTGGCTGAAACCGTGTAGAGTGCCTCAGCGGCTTCCACCAGGCCGGCAAAGTGCCCCATTCCCACCAGCCCGGCGCACGCGTTCCCCATGATCTCGGCGTCTGCCACCTGCCCCACCAGCACCGGCTTACCGATGATGTCTGCTTTCATCTGATTCCACTGCTGGTTCTTGGCTTGCCCGCCGGACACGCGTAATTCACTGATCGGACAGCCGGCCTGCTCCAGGATCTCGACCGACGCACGCACCGCAAATCCAATCGATTCCACCACCGCTTTGCCCATCTCGGCGGTACCGTGCTGTGCGCCGAGCTCGATGAACATACCCCGACTGAACTCCCACGCAGCACCGTCACGGATTGTCGGAAAGAACCACGGAATATGGCGGTCCTGCGGCAGCTCGGTTATTGAACGCAGCATTTCAGCGTAGCTGACCTCGTGCTGCCCGGAAATATCGCGGAACCACTCGAAGATACGGCCGGTCGATGAAAGGATCCCGGCGACGTTGTACATGCCGTCGATAGCGTGCGGCAGACAACGCAAACGCTCATCGCTGACCGCGCCGGCCGAGCAGTAGTTTATCCCTTCCGAGGTGCCGGCGCGATCGCACGTTCTGCCGGGCTTGACCGTAGCAGTACCGATAAGGCTCATCAGGAAATCCGACCCTCCGGCGATAACCGGCACGCCTGTTGGAATGGCAAAGACGCGTGCTGCGGCTTCGGTCACGCGGCCGATGGTTTCACCGATGCGGACATAGCGCGGAAAGGTCCGCTGGTCGAGACCGTAAGCCTCGATTCCGTCGCCCGACCAGATGTAACGAACGAACTCATCAGACGGCGTGATTGTGGTTGGCACGCCGCTGAGACAGTAGCTGATGTACTCCGGACAGGAGAGAAACCAGCGTGTACGCGCGAAGGCATCGCGGTGCTGTCCGGCAAACCAGGCGACCTTGGGCAGAAAGAACGACGGCTGTCCGTCGATACGCCGATCATGCCCGTCAAACCAGAGCATGACCGGATCGAGCGCCTGCCCATTGTTGTCAACGGCAACAATGGTGGGACCGTTGCCGCTGATGATCACCGCGCTTACGCTGTCGAGCAGTCTCATGCGTCCGAGCAGGCGCGAGAAACGGGTAGTCCAGACCTCTGCGCTGAAGCCGTCTGCGTCTTTGGCCTGCGGCAGGCGTTCGTACTCGAAGTCTTGCAGGACTCCGTTGTAGCTGATGCAGCCGGCCTTGATTGCCGAAGTGCCGAAGTCAACGCACAACAGCGTGCGTCCGGAAGAAGAAATCTGCGTGTGTGCCTGCATCGATGCTCCAGTGTGAACAGCTGACCCTATCATGGTCAGGAAATCGCGGTCAACAACGCCTTTCAATCATGCGCGGATTTGAGTAATATACCGATGAACACGTTATGTAAAGCAAGGGAGGTAGGTTTACCGATGAAATATCGCACTAACGCTCAGCGGGACCGTGGGTTTAAACCGTCTGGTCTGCTCTGTGCCGTACTGCTGCTAATCCTGCCGGCCGCTCAGCCGGCGGCACTAGGCACGCGCGACACGGCTACCGAAGCCGAGTTTTCTGTTGCAGTATTTGTACCCGGCGTTGTCGAGGGCAGCCCAACCTACGAGATGCTTGTTGCCGGCGTACGCCGCGCGGCCGAAGAACGCCCGGGAACCGGCGTCCGCGTTATCGAAGGAGGTTTCAATCAGGCCGAATGGCCGCAAAGCATGACCTCACTGGCGGCAACACAGGACTACGACCTCATCGTCACCTCTAATCCGTCGATGCCCGAGATTGCCGAAGAAGTCTCACAGAGCTTTCCCGATCAGCGCTTCCTGGTTCTTGACGGCTACCTGGCGGGCAATCCGTCGCTGTATACCGTGCTGTTCAATCAGCGTGAACAGGCATTTCTCTCGGGCTACTTTGCCGGGTTGGTCTCCACCAGCTCTATGGAGCACGCCAAGCCGGGGCTGCGCGCCGGCCTGTTAGCGGGCCAGGAGTACCCGATTATGAACCGCGTCATCCGCCCCGCATTCGAGCTGGGTCTGCAATCGGTCGATCCAGCCGCCGTACTCGACTTTCGCGTTCTGGGCAACTGGTACGATGCTGCAGCAGCAACCGAACTGGCCAACAGCATGCTGGATAACGGAGCAGACGTCATCCTGACAATTTCCGGCGGCGGAAACCAGGGCGTTATCTCGGCCGCGCGCACCAAGGGCGCCTACGTTCTGTGGTACGACTCGCCCGGCTACGATGAAGCGCCGGGCATAGTGATCGGCAGTACCGAAGTCAAGCTGGATGAGGCTGCCTATCTGCGCACGCTGGACGCTATCGACGGTGAGCTGGCGTTTGGCACCGGCGAGGTCCTGGGCGTTGGCGACGGCTTCGTAGGATTTGACACCGGGCACCGACTCTTCGAACGCCACGTGCCGCAGCAGGTCAGGTCCGAGCTCGAGGCCATGATAACGCGATTGCGTGACGGCGATCTCCGCCTGGAGATGCCGACTCAATTCTGACACAGGGAATGACACAAACCCCCTGGCTTCAACTACGTGGTATCACCACCTACTTCGCGGAGAACAACGTCACCGCCAATGACGCGGTTGACCTGGATATTGCTTGCGGCAGCGTACACGCACTGGTAGGAGAAAACGGTGCCGGAAAGTCAACCCTGATGCACGTGTTGTCAGGTTACATTTCCGCCGGCGCCGGACGCATTGAGGTGGACGGCAAACCGGTCCAGATTCGCTCCCCCGCGGATGCTCTGGCGCACGGCATCGTTATGGTGCACCAGCACCCACCCTACGTTCCCGGCTTTCGCGTCTGGGAGAATATCGTGCTTGGCATGGAGCGCACCGGCCGGGCCGGACTGCTGGATCGCAGAGCCGCGGCAGACATGGTAACAGCGTGTGCATCTCGCTACGGAATCTCGGTTGATCCCCACGCACGGATGAACCGACTTGCCGCCAGTCAGATACATTTCGTGGCGTTGCTGGGCGCCCTTCTGCGCGGACCACGTCTGTTGATTCTGGACGAGCCCACTGCTCCGTGTACCGAGCCCGAGGTGGCGCTGATGTTTGCGCTACTGCGCAGCCTGCAGGCCCAGGGCACTTCGATCATACTGATCACGCATAAGCTGGGCGAGGTCATGCAGGTAGCTGACCGGGTCACAGTCATGCGCAACGGCGCGGTTGTGGCCACAACCGCAGTTGCTGAAACCACTGCGCCCCGCATAGCCGAACTGATGATCGGCGAGGATTGCCAGATCGGCGATTTTGACCGCAGACTGGTCCAGGCACTGGCCGGAGACGGGCACGCCGCCGGGGCTACGGGGCTTCATTCGCGTCCCCCCCGAGCTTTGCCTACCGGCCGAGACTCTACGCTGGAGCTGCATAAGGTCTCGGTCTACGTTGGCGCTCTTGCGGTGCTCGACAATATCAACATTACCGCGCAGGCCGGAGAGGTGCTCGGCGTAACCGGAATCCGCGAAAACGGACTTGAGTTTCTGGAAGACGTGCTCTCGGGCTCGATTGCGCCCGACCGTGGCGTAGTGCTGCTGGACGGCAAACCGGTCAAACGCTATTCTCCGCGGCATTTCCGCCACATCGGCATCTCCTACATTCCAACCGACCGCATTCTCCGCGGCGCCAGCATGGATTCTACGGTAGCCGAGAATCTCATTCTGCTGCAGCGCAAGGAGCTGCAGACCGGCGGCGTTCTACGGCGCAAAGATATCACCGCGTTTACCGAGGAACTCAAGCGCCGCTACGGCATAACCGGCGTGCTGCACCAGCCGATGAAACGGCTCTCGGGGGGTAACATCCAGAAGGTGATTCTATCGCGCGAGCTGTCCGGCCTGCGCAAGGTAGTGGTGTTCTCCGAACCCAGCTGGGGGCTCGACTTGCGCTCGCGTGACCTGATGTACTCGGAAATGCGCGCACTGCGCGACGAGGGGGCGCTGGTTGTCCTGATTTCGGCCGATATTGATGAAGTGCTGAGTCTGGCCGACCGCATCGCGGTCATGTACCGCGGCCGGATTGCCGGTATTCTGGAGGCCGAGGACCGCACGCGCGAACGGATTGGCGAGTTTATGCTCGGGTTCCAGGAACACAATATCACCGCCGCAGGAGAGCGAACCAATGGCTGAGAAACCGGCAGCCTCGCGCGCCCCGCCGCGCGCTCAAACCCCCGAGACGGTAGTAGCGCTTCTGGCCGCACTCCTGGTAACAGTGCTACTGCTGGTTTTCGGCAGCCCCAATCCGGCGCGTGCGCTGCGCGCCTTCTTTCTGGGACCATTCTCCAACCGCTACTACTTTGGCAATATGCTCGACGGCGCGGGTTTGCTCCTGATAGCCGGCCTGGGGGTAAGTGCCGCCTTTCGCGCCGGGGTGTTCAATCTCGGGGGAGACGGACAGATCTATATCGCGGGACTGGTAGCTGCGGTAGTCTGTCTGGCGCTGCCGCAGGCGCCGGCGCTGATCGGGATAGTGCTGGCCCTTGTGGCAGCGGTAGCGGTAGGAATGCTGCTGGCCGGTGTCTGCGGATTGTTTAAATATCTCTGGGGCACAGATGAACTGATCACCTCGTTTCTGATATCAGCGGCAATTGTTCCTTCGGTCAGCTACCTGATTGTCGGGCCGCTGCGCAACCAGCAGAGTAATCTGCTGACCACCGAACGCATAGCCGAGCATTTCCGCCTGCTGCGTCTGCTGCCGCCGTCTAACCTCAACCTGGCGCTGCTGTTTGCACTTCTACTGGCACCGCTTGCCTACTTCCTGCTCTACCACACCGTACGCGGCTACGAACTGCGGATTACCGGACTGAACCGCGAGTTTGCGCGCTACGGCGGAATTGCCATTGGCGCCTACACCGCCATGCCGATGGCAATATCAGGCGGGCTGCACGGACTCAGCGGAGCGTTTGCGGTGCTCGGCACGCACCATGCAGCTATCCAGGGGTTTACCATCGGGCTCGGTTGGAACGCAATTGCAGTGGCGCTTATCGGGCGCAACCATCCGCTGCTGATTATTCCTGCGGCGCTGATCTTTGCCTACATGGAAGCCGGTGCCAAGGCTGCGATGCTGCACACCGAGTTCAGCTTTGAGCTGGGCGCCATCATCCAGGCTGTGATCTTCTTCATGATCACGGCGCAGGTTGCGCTGCCTCGCCTGTGGCTGCGTCCGCGCGGCAGGAGCACGGCAGCATGATTTTCAATGCGGTTGAGATCATGACGCCAATCCTGCTCGCAGCGCTCGGCGGCCTGTTTGCCGAACTGGCCGGGGTCCTGAACATCGCGCTGGAAGGGCTCATCCTTGCCGGGGCGTTTGCCGGTATTCTGGCGGGCGCCGCCAGCGGCAGCCTGGTGGTCGGCATGCTGGCCGGTGCGCTCGCCGGAGGGTTGTTGGCGGCGGTGTTCACCTTCTTCAGCATCCGGCTGCGAGCCAACATCTTCATCACCGGCCTGGCCGTCAATCTGCTGGCCGCCGGTAGCATACCGTTCATCTCTACCTGGATGTTTGGCACCAAGGGTGTACTGCGCTTCCCTGACCTGCCGCGCCTGCCGCGCCTGTTAGAGGGCGTGACCAGCGGGGTGGGCTTCATCGACAGCCTGCTTTTCGGTCACAGCGCCACAGTCTACCTGGCGTGGCTGCTGGTACCGCTGGCGCTTGTGGCGCTCTACCGCACACCGTTCGGGCTGCGCTTGCGTGCGGTGGGCGCGCGCGAAGACAGCGTGATCATTGCCGGAGTAGACGCCGTAGCGTACCGACGTATCGCGGTACTGATATCGGGAGTAGCTGCGGGGCTTGCAGGAGCTGCAATATCACTGCGGCTGGGTGTCTACCTGCCCAATATCAGCGCCGGGCGCGGCTGGATAGCGCTAGTAGCCATCTATCTGGGCTATCGTCATCCTATCGGTATTCTGATAGCCGCACTGCTGTTCGGCTTCACCGAGAGCCTGGCCGGTGCAGCGCAGGGCTTACTGGCAATCCCGGGCACGGTCCTGCTCGGCCTGCCCTACGCAATTACGGTTGTAGCGATGATAACCTACTCGGCGCTGCGCGCCCGGGGACAACGGCGCCGCCGCTTCATGGATGCCCACTTCTGAGGTCTGCTACAGCAGGGGCACCGTCTGGCCGAAGAGCCGCTCGATAGCGGCCGTGGCGTGACTGTTGCGCTCGCCAAGTTCGCTGCGGATGGCCTCGAGGCGTGCACGTGCCTGCGGCAACCGCAGATTACCGGGGCTCCCCGCTGAGGTGCGTAGCTTCAGCGCCGCCACCGGATCGACCGCCGCCACGTCATCCAGCTGTGAGGCAACCTGGCGGTACGCCTCGCGGAACGGGACTCCCTTCTGCACCAGCGCATACGCCTCGTCGGTAGCGAACAGCTGCGGGGTACACGCTGCGTGCAGAGCTTCGCTGTTGACCTCGAGCGCCTGCACCGTCAACGCCATGATTTCGAGGCAATCCTCGGCAATATCGAGGCCGCGCAGCAGAGGCTCCTTGGTCTCCTGAAAATCACGGTTATAGCCCGATGGCAGGTTACGAATCACATTCCTGAGCTGTCCAGTCAAACCCGCCAGCGTTGCTCCGCGCGCGCGCGTCAGCTCCAGTGCATCGGGATTTTTCTTCTGCGGCATAATGCTGCTCCCCGTACACATCTCGGCCGGCAGCGTGAAGTAGCCGAATTCCGGCAGCGAGAAGAGCATCAGATCGCAGGCAAGCTTCGAAACCGTAGCAACCGGCGCTTCAGCTGCGTCGAGTGCAACCGCCTCGATCCTGCCGCGTGAATTGTTAACGTAGAGTACGTTGTTCTGCACCCGCGAGAAGCCCAGCAACTCGGCGGTGTACTCTCGGTCCAGCGGCAACGGAACGCCATAACTGGCGGCAGCCCCCAGCGGGCACTGGTCTGCCAGCTCGTAGGCGTTCAGCAGGAGCTGCAGATCGTCGATCAACGCCTCGGCAAAAGCCGCTGCCCACAGGCCAACCGAAGACGGCATTGCGATATGCAGATGGGTGCGCCCCGGCATAGGGGTGTGCTCGTACCGCGATGCCATCTCCAGCAGCGCCGTCGCTGCATCGCAGCCGCGTTCGCTGATTCGCGCCAGCTTGGCACGCGTGTAGAGCCGCACTGCGGTCAACACCTGGTCATTGCGCGAGCGTCCGGTGTGGATCTTCATGCCGGATTCTGCGTGATGCTCGGTAAGCCAGTTCTCGATAGCGGTGTGGCAGTCTTCTTCTTCAGCCGAGATTGGAAACCCGTCTTTGAGATCGATCTCTACGATCCGGGCGATACCGCTTGCTATCTGCTCGAGCTCGGCATTACTCAGAACCCCGATGGCGGCCAGCATCTTAGCGTGCGCCAGACTGCCGGCGCAGTCGCAGCGCACCAACCGGCGGTCCAGCAGGTAGTCGCTGCCGACCGTGAAGCGCTGTACAATCTCATTGACGCGATACCCTTTGTGCCACAATGTTGCCATAATACCGCTATTCTACGGCAAACCAACGCCGCGGACAACCGCCCCGGCTGCAGCTATTCACTCTTGCGCTGGACGAGCACTGAACGCCAGCTCATCTCCGGCACGGGTCACGTTGATTGTTGAGCCTTCGGCAAACGCACCGCTGAGAATCTGTCTTGCCAGCGGATTCTGCAGCAACGACTGCACCGCCCGCTTGAGCGGCCGCGCACCGAATGCCGGATCAAAGCCGCGTTCGGCCAGCAGTTCCCTGGCCGTTTCATCCAGCTCGAGACCGAGGCGCCGTTCCTCCAGTCTGCCGCACACACGCGCCACTTCGATGTCGACAATACTCTTGATCTCGGCGCGTCCCAGGCGGTTAAACGTTATCACTTCGTCGAGCCGGTTGAGGAACTCCGGCTTGAACGTTGCGTGCAGCAGAGCATGAATCTGGTCGGCAACATCTTCTACGCGATCGGCCTGCAGAATGATCTCGCTGCCGAGGTTGCTGGTCATAATGATGATGGTGTTGCGGAAATCCACCAGCCTGCCCTGACCGTCGGTCAAACGCCCCTCGTCAAGCAGTTGCAGCAGGATGTTGAATACATCCGGGTGCGCCTTCTCGATTTCGTCAAAAAGTACCACCGAGTAGGGCCGGCGGCGCACGGTCTCGGTCAGCTGACCGCCCTGGTCGTAGCCCACGTAGCCCGGAGGCGCCCCGATCAGCCGCGATACGGCAAACTTCTCCATGTACTCACTCATATCGATGCGGGTCAGCGCTTTATCGTCGTTGAACAGGAACTGCGCCAGCGTCTTGGCAAGCTCGGTCTTGCCCACACCGGTGGGGCCGATGAACAGGAAGGTACCCGTTGGGCGATTGACGTCCGAGACTCCGCTCTTGTTGCGCCGGATAGCATCGGCTACCGAACCGATGGCGCGCTGCTGGCCCACCACTCGCTCAGCCAGAATGGTCTCTAGGCGTAGCAGCTTATCGAGCTCAGACTGCAGCATCTTGGATACCGGGATACCGGTCCACGCAGAAACCACCTGCGCAACGTCCTCTTCGGAGACCTCTTCGCGCAGCAGCGTCTGTCCCTTCTGGATTTCTTTTAGCCGCGCGCTCTTGTCTTCCAGTTCCCGCTCGAGCCCGGGAAGCACGCCGTGCTTGATCTCGGCCGCCTTGGCCAGGTTTCCCTCGCGCTCGTAGCGCTTCTCCTCGATACTGGCGTTCTCGAGGCGCACCTTAAGCTCGCGAATGGAGTCGATAATCTGCTTCTCGTTCTGCCACTGCAGCTGTTTGGCGTCGCGACTCTGTTTGAGGTTGGCCAGCTCCTGTTCGATCTTGCCCAGCCGCTCAGCCGACGCTTCATCGCTCTCTTTCTGCAGCGCCTGCTTCTCGATGTTCAGCTGCAGGATGCGCCGGTCCATCTGGTCCAGCTCGGTCGGCTGGCTCTCGATTTCCATCTTGAGCCGGCTGGCGGCCTCGTCTATCAGATCGATAGCCTTATCCGGCAGAAAGCGCGAGGTGATATAGCGGTCCGACAGCGTAGCCGCCGCGATCAGCGCATCGTCCTTGATGCGCACGCCGTGGTGCACCTCGTAGCGCTCTTTGAGCCCGCGCAGAATGGCCACCGTGTTTTCTACCGACGGCTCACCGGTAAAGACCTGCTGGAAGCGGCGCTCCAGCGCAGCGTCTTTTTCGATGTGCTTGCGGAACTCATCCAGCGTGGTTGCACCGATGGCTCGCAACTCACCGCGCGCCAGCGCCGGCTTGAGCAGGTTTGAGGCGTCCATCGAGCCTTCCGCGCTACCCGCACCAACCAGCGTATGCAGCTCGTCTATGAACAGCACGATATTGCCGTCCGACTGGCTGATTTCGTGGATTACCGCCTTCAGACGCTCCTCGAACTCGCCGCGGAACTTGGTGCCGGCCACCAGTGCGCCCAGGTCCAGCGAGAGCACGCGTTTATCTTTGAGCGACTCGGGAACATCACCGGAGACAATCCGGCGCGCCAACCCCTCAACAATAGCGGTCTTGCCCACACCCGGGTCCCCGATCAGCACCGGGTTGTTCTTGGTGCGCCGTGACAGAACCTGCATAACGCGGCGGATCTCTTCATCGCGACCGATCACCGGGTCCAGTTTCTCGCGCCGTGCGAGCTCGGTCAGGTCGCGGCAGTACTTTTCCAGCACCTGATAGCGGTTCTCCGGGTTCTGATCGGTCACACGCTGGTTACCACGGATGTCCTGCAGCGCGCTGAGAATGTGCTTCTTGTTGATCCCGGCTTCCAGCAGCAGACGCGCCAGCTCCGAGGAGTCCGAGAGCATAGCCAGCAGCAGATGCTCGGTGCTGACGTACTCGTCTTTCAGTTCCTGCGCTTCGCTCTCGGCGCGCGCCAGCAGCCGCGACAACGCAGGCGACATGTGCATCTCGGCGTTGTCACCGTAAACTTTGGGCTTCTTCTGCAACAGCGCGTCCACCCGCTGCACCAGCTCCGCTTGGGTTACCCCCAGCCGCGACAGAAGCGGCGCCACCACACCGTCGGTCTGCTGCAGCAGTGCCGACAGCAGATGCTCGGGCTCCAGACTGGAGTGATTCAGTTTTGCCGCAATCGAGGACGCGTCCTGCAGCGCCTCCTGCGTCTTGATAGTCAGTCGATCGTATTTCATAGCCTTTGCTTATAATATAACTCCGAGCCTTCCGCCCACCAAGCGAAAACCCCTTGGATCAAGCGCCGGCTTAGTGTACCTTTGCAGCATGAGTGAACGGCCCAAGGAACTCGACAACAAAGTCATTATCATGAACGGCTTCAGCTACGAGGAGATCAACAAGATCATGCGCGCGGTCAAGGCCCAGTTTGAATCGCCACGCGATCTGATCTTTGCCAAGACCACCGAAACATCGGTTACCATGACGCTGCAGGACCTGATTGTCGATATGTCACAGGACCACGAGTACCTCAAGAACAACCCGCCGCAACTTCCGCCAAAGAAGTAGACGGCAACGAGGCAGAGGAGCGCTATAACGATGTCCCCGCGCGAAGCCCTGGAAAGACTGCACGAGTATACCCCCGGAGAGCGGCGCGCCGGTGTGCTGAAGCTTTCATCGAACGAGAACCCGCTGGGCCCCTCGCCACGGGCCATTGAGCAACTGCAACACAGCGCGCACGAAGCGCACATCTATCCTGACGGCGCGGCTGTTGCGCTGCGGCAGCGTCTGGCACAGCAGCTGTCCGTCCCGGCCGATCAGATTATCATCGGCAACGGCTCAGATGAGCTGATGGTCTACGCCGCGGCGGCGTTTCTCAATCCGGGAGATGTAGCGTTAACCGCGGAACATACCTTTTCGGTCTACGCCTTTGCAACCAACCTGTTTGACGGGCGCGTGGTCACCACCAGAATGCGTGATGGCCGCCACGACCCGGACGCCTTCCTGCGCGCGCTGCAGTCTCAGCCGCGCACACGGCTTGTCTTTCTGTGCAATCCAAACAATCCCACCGGCACCTATTTGAACCTGGACGAGACAGAGCGCCTCCTGCAGCAGGCGCCGCCGGAGGTACTGGTTGTACTGGATGAAGCGTACTGCGAATACATGGACGCCGCAGACGCCCCCGACGGCACCCACCTGATACAGCGCTACCCCAACCTGCTGGTATTGCGAACCTTCTCCAAGCTCTACGGTCTGGCCGGCCTGCGCGTGGGCTACGGTATGGCGCAGCGCCAGATTATCCACGCGCTGAACAAGGTCAAGCTACCGTTCAATACCGGTATTATTGCGCAGGCTGCGGCAACAGCAGCGCTCGATGATGATCAGTTTGTCCGGCGCTCGCTGGAAACCAACCGCAGCGGCCGCCGCCGGCTCTACACCGAGCTCGGCCGGCGCGGCCTGCGCTACCTTAACACCCAGGCCAATTTCATCTGTGTCAACGTTGGCGCTGATTGCCGGGCTTTTGCTGAAACCATGGCACTCAACGGCGTCACTATCCGGCCGCTGGCCAGCTTTGGACTGGACAGCTGGATCCGGATCACCATTGGCAGCGACGAGCAGATCGATGCCTTGTTAAAGGCACTCGATGCAACCCTCGCTGCCACAGATCGGCACGCCGATGCGGTTGCTGATTAACACCGCACTCACGGCACTGTTCTCGCTTGGCCTGCTGGCGCTTCTGACCGGGCTCTACCGCAGAGCAGAGCAGCGCCGCGGCGCAGGCGCTACCGGTGCTGGTGGACAGCGCATTGAACGCAGCGTCAAGCAAGGCCCCCGGCGGCGCAGCGCAGACCGGCGCTCTTTTGCACGCGAGTTCCTGTTTGGTGTGCTGGCCGCGCTGGTGGTGGTTGTAACGCGCGCGCTGTTTGCAGCCGCTGAGTGGAATCCGTTGCACGCCGCGCTGCTGGTGGTGAGCGTTGCCGCGTTGAGCGAGGAGTCCGGCAAACTGGCGGCATTATGTCTGTCGCGCATCGGCCGCGGACCTCTGGGCTTCAGTGAAGCCGTGGCAGCCGGAGCCGCGGTAGGGCTGGGGTTTGCCCTGGTAGAGAACAGCTGGTACGTGACCGAACGGATCCTGCCGCTGTTGTTCCGTGGTTTCACCGCCGTCCCACTGCACGCGGTAGCCGCTGGATTCCTGGGCTGGGGCGTGGCTTCCCCGCTGCGCCCGGGCCGCCTGCTGCCGGCCTGGCTGATCGCAATCCTGCTGCACACCACCTACAACGCCATGATAACCACCGGCGGTCTGCCGGCGCCGTTCACCGTTGTCCTGATCGGCATTGGCGCGGCGCTGCTGCTGGCGATTACCGCAGCGGCCGATTGAACCGC
>REDW01000150.1 GCA_007693325.1 Spirochaetaceae bacterium | reverse complement strand
GAGTCTTGGTCTCGATCTGGGGCGAGGGCGTGCGTGTCACCATCATGGGGATTGGAATTCCGCCCATCGACGGCCTATCGCCCGAAATGGCGCTCGCTGCGACCGCTGCCCTTCTTGCGGCGCAGATCGGTGCGTTGTACCTGATGGTGCGAGACGCTCCGCTCGCGGTGCAGTAGCGCTATCCCTCGGGCACCAGCTCGCCGCTCCAGAGTAGCTCCGCAAAGCGGCGCCAGTGGAGCAGGCGAATGCCGTCCTCGGTGGTGCGGTCGTTTTCATCCAGGGATACCAGCAGCAGCTCGGACCGGGGCTCCTCGTCGCAAAAGGCACGCAGGCCCCGCAGATGCTTGTCGCTCACCCGAGTGGCGGACTTCGCCTCGATCGCGAGCCGGTGTTCCAGGATGAAGTCTACTTCCAGTCCAGTGCAGGTTCGCCAGAACCGCAGCGGGAGCCTGCTGCGTGAGTAGGAAACCCACGCGCGAAGCTCCATTGCAATCCAGTGTTCGAACGCTTTGCCATACTCGCTGCTCCCGGGATCGAGGGATGAGGCTCCTCGCGGGTAGTTCCAGACACCAACGTCAAAGAGATAGAACTTCGCCGCAAACGGTGACGTGAAACCCGAGAATGGAGGCTGCCATGCAACACCAGAAAGAAGGGAACCAGCGTCAGCGCCGCCGAGAGATACAACGCAAACAGCGTCGGGGCCCCGGCTCGGTCGGTGAACAGAACACAGAGTGGTGCCGAAAATGTTGTTCAGCATCAGGAGCACCGGATCTCGTCCCAGCGGTCCGCACTACTGCTCTGTGTCAACCTCTGTTACCTCGTCAGCCCACAGGATTCCTCTACTCCACCAGGTAACGGGGCAGCTCCCCGGGGCCAAGCGCCACCAAGTGTTGTTGCTTCAGTTTCAACAACATTTTCGGCACCAGTTTGAACAGAATACGCCAGCGCGGTGTATCCGGGGAGCAGAATCAATCCCGGACGTCTCGGCACCGGCAGCAGTTCAACGAGAAGAAGACCGAGGGTTGCCGCCACCCCCGCCGTTGTGGAGCTGTCGGATATCCTCGGATGACAACGTATTGATTTCCCGCTGTTTCTGGCTGTCTCAGGGTTAAACCAGTTCCGAATTGATACCGGTCGCCTCGAGACAGGCGTCCCAGATCGCCTCCTGTATGACGACGTCATCGGCGAGCTCGGGGTAGGTCTGGGAACCGAAAACGTTGCGGAGCTGCTGTCTTGCCGATGCTGCTTCGCTTGATCCAGGTTTCATCAGCTGTTGTTTGTGGTTGAAGTTGCCTCCGGTCACCCCGCGAAACCGCTCCTCCGTGGTTATCCGGACGTAACTCTCCGCGGTGTACTGCGGCGGTCGGAAGAAGAGGTTCTGGATTCTCCCGATGATGCGGTAGGGCAGGGTCATCTTCCTCAGAGTCTCCGGTGACATCGTGGCCCCGTTAATCTCCAGGCAGTTCACGGCGATTCCCAGGGGTTTGAGTTTGCGAGCCATGATGAACGTAAGCATCAGCAGCGCCATTTTTGAGCGCCGGTATCGGTGGTAGACCGCCGTGGGCTTCTGCCCGGCCGGTTCGCCCCGGAGCGTGCCAAAATCGAGTTCCGTTTTAGGGTTGAAGAAGTGCTTGATGATGTTGCTGCCGGCGTGAAGTATCCGCGGATCATCCGACTGCCGTAGCAGATCAAGCAACAGGTGCGTCAGCAGGAAGGGCCCAACCACGTTGGTGGCAAAGGCGATCTCGATTCCGTCGGGGCTGCGCCGCCAAGTGTCGCCGTGAGAGAGATACGCCGCGTTGTGGATGAGTGCGTCTGCGCGGGGATAGCGGGATCGAAACGCGTCGGCAAACGCCCTGATCGAGTTCCGGCAGGACATGTCCACCAGCATGACGGTGACCGCGGCATTGCCGGTAGCTTCCACGATTTCCCGCCGGACCTGTTCTGCTCGTTCCAGGCTTCGGCATGCCATTACCACGCTGTGTCCACCGGCGGCAAACCGCATTGCCGCGGCGCGGCCCACGCCGGAGTTGGCGCCGGTGATGATGATTATCCGGCGTTGCGCCGGTTGGACGGTATGCGTCACGCTGTTGGCACTCATTCTGATCCCCCGTCTTCATCGTCTGAATTCCTGTTTGCAGCTCTTAGTTGCGCGGCGGTCACAAGATCGCCGGCGGTTTGGTTCATAAGGCGGATTATTTCGTCGTCCTCCGTGTTCCGCGGAAGTATTCCGTTCACCACTGCGGTTGCCAGACCTGCGTGAAAAACGCGCATTTTCAAGAGCAGCGTCTGGAGCTCATCCTCGCGCAGGCCGGCGAGCTCCGGGTCACCCTTCATGTGCGCTACCAGTTCCGGGTCAAGCGTCTCGTTTTGTGCCGCCACGTAGTCGTTTGAACTCAGCACGAGATCACGAAATATGGCCGGATACTCCCGAGCCAGACGCACACTGGCGACTCCGATATCCTGCAAGGAACTGCCGGTGTCTGCATCCGCGTAGAATCGACGGCCTGTATCCATTACTCTGTCGGCCACCGCCCGGCGCACCTCGTCGATGTGCGAGAAGTTGACGTAGATCGGTGCGATCGAGCATCCCAGCGCTGCGGCGATCTTGCGGATTGTGATCCCCACCAGCCCCTCGGTTCGAGCGATCTCCAACGCCGCAGCGACGATCTGTTCCCGGGTAAATCTTACTTTCGGCGGCACTTGAACCTCCTTGCGAAATAAATATCATATGTTATATAACATATGATACATAACAAATCTGGATCTGTCAAGGAGAATGCAATCTTGTGGACCCGCTGGATGGGTCGGTGAGCGTCCCGTCGTCGTTGGTCCGGATACGCCCAAGGGTTCTTGATTGTAACTGGTGCTGACTGCCATACGGGGTGCGAACGCAATCGCCGCAAAAGACTCGTAACTGTCGGTCATGGTGGCATTGACGCGCGGTGGTCCCGTTTGTACTATCTGAACTCGACGGCGATGGAGCTCGCCGAAACCGCCCGACGGCCGACACCCGAATCCCGAAGGCTGATGGCTCCTGCGATCTTCTACTGAATCGGAGGAGTTCTCATGCTTCACGGTATTCTTATCATTCTATCCGCCGGGTTCATCGCGGGCGAGCTCGCGTCACGGTTGCGCCTGCCGCGGCTGATCGGGATGCTCGTTGTCGGGATCGCGATCGGGCCGTCGGTCCTCGATGTTCTGCCCCAGGCGGTCCTCGATATTTCCGGCGAAATCCGTCTCTTTACCCTGCTTGTGATCCTGCTCAAGGCCGGCCTCGGCCTGGACAAGGAGAAGATTCTCGCCCAGGGATCGGTGGCGATCCGGCTCGGTTTTCTTCCGGCGGTAATCGAAGCCACGGTGGTAGCAGTAGCCACCCGCTACATCTTCGGATGGGACTGGATAAGTGCGTGGTTAGTGGGGTGGATCATCTGTGCCGCCTCTCCGGCGGTGATCGTACCCATGATGCTGCGATTGAAGGCCGAAGGCTGGGGTGTCAAGAAAGGTATTCCGGACCTGATCCTCGCCGGAGGTACCGCCAGCGACGCCGTAGCGGTCACGATGTTTGGAATCTTTGTCGCCTGGGCAACCGGTGATGTCGGCGGCGGGATCGGACAGCGGCTGGCGAGTATTCCGGTCCAGATTATTCTCGGTATTCTCGTCGGGATAGTGGCGGGCAAACTCGTGGTGATCCTGGTAAAGCGTCTCGGCCTGGCTGACAATACCGTTCATGAAGGGCTTATCGCGATTGCAGTTGGAATGCTCCTGGTAATCGGGGAATCGATTCTGCCGTATTCTCCCTTCCTTGCGGTTATGGTGATGGGGTTCGTGATTCTTGAGACCGATTCCGTTCTGGCTCGGCGGGTGCGGGGAGGAATGGACCGTGTATGGGTGGTGGGCGAGATATTCCTCTTCGTACTGATCGGCGCGGCAGTGGACGTCCGCGTGATTGCGGAAGCCGGTGCCGCCGGTCTCGCTGTGGTGGCGATTGGCCTGTTGATCGGCCGGTGGGCGGGAATATTCGCATCCACGTGGCGCTCCATCATCACAATACGGGAACGTCTCTTCATGGTGGTAGGGGACATGGCCAAAGCCACCGTCCAGGCCGCCATCGGCGGAATCCCTCTGGCCCTGGGATTGCCTCACGGTGAATACATCCTGGCCATAGCGGTGGTGGCGATCCTCGTCAGCGCTCCTCTGGGAGCGTTCGGAACGGTGCTGCTGGCGCCGCGGATGCTGGAGAAGGGAGAGATCGATCCTACCCGGGTCACGGTCCACGATCACTTCAGGTTTCTGGTGGTTACCAGCGGGCGTCGGCCGCCGCGGCGCATGATCCGAGAGACGGCGCGTATCGCCCGGCGCGTTGACGCAGAATTGCTGATTCTCAACGTGCATCCGGACCCGGAAAAGCTGGTGGACTCGGAGCTTCTGCGGGAAGAACTGCTGGCCGCCCGGGATGTGGCCCATGAAGTCATCCTGGTGGACGGCAACATAGCGGAAACGGTCGTTGATGTTGCGCGGGAACATCACGTCGACTATATATATCTGTCCAACCAGGCAAACACAACCGGCGGTCACGACATCACCACGGCGATACTGGAAAACAGCGACATTCCGGTGGTAGTGATCGACGAGGACCGCGAGTAAAGCCGATACGGGTTGTGCACATCGACGAGGTGATAACCGACGATTATGTATCCCTCGGTCAGTTGGTTCACCGTCTCATAGGACTTAGGGCAGTCCTGTTCGTACTCCAATGAGCGCCACACTTGCTCCACGCAGGTTTCGTCCGGTGAAGGTCCTTTGCCACTTCCAGGGCAATCTTCACTATGAATGACGTGTTGTAACTCTTTCTCTTCCATGCGGACGGATAACCTCCTGAAGCCGGCCACCGATTCCGCCTGAATCCCGGGGTTTACTTCATGGCCCGCCGGACGAACAGAGTACTTGACGCAGGCAACGCTTCACGATACATTGTATTAACTAACCAGATGGTTAATTCTGCTTGCAAGGAGGCATTATGAAACGGCCGAGCGATACCATTCGATTGCTGATCGGACTCATTCTGCTTATGATCTCTGTCTGCATCCGACACTACGCGGAACCCTACGACCTTCGCAACTATCCCATCAGCAGTCTCGGCGGCACACAGACGATGAATGGCTATCCGAACTCCGCTTCAGCCGTGCGGTTCATCGGAGGCATGATCGCGGGCAGCGCCATCTCGCTTCGCTACGGGACTATCTACTACGTTGCCGAGCTTCCTGCAGCGGGGGCTGTCCGGACGCTGTCGCGACTCGCGTCGGCAGGGTTCCTCTTCACCGCGCTTCCTCACAACATACCGACCTTATGGCGGCTTCATGGGATTGGGGCGGGTGCCGTGTTTGTGGGGTTCTGGGCGATCGCCGGGCTTCAGCTGAAGCACCTCGTGGACCGGTTTGGGCCGCTTCTCTACGGAGCGCTTTTCACGCTGTTGACTCTTCCACTTGTGTCATACGCACTTCTGATCGTATTGCAGTCTGCACACGAAAATGCTGCGCAGAAGCTGGCGGTCCTCAGTCTAGTCCTCACCACCATTTGGGTGTCTCGCGAAATCGAGAACGAACCGGCTCCGGCCGTTGCCGGATCTGTAGAGTGTGCGCAATGGCCGGCTTAAGCGCGCGAACCCGCATTCTCGCATGTGCGGAGGAGCTTTTCGCCGAGCTGGGTTTCCAGGGAGCACGGGTGGACGAGATTGCGCGTCGTGCCGGAGTCAACAAGGCATTGATCTACTACTACTTCCAGAGCAAGCAGGATCTGCTCAACCACCTCGTCGAGCGCTTCCTCGCCGAAAGCCGTCCGCTCAAAGCGGGCCTGCTCGAGCAGCTCGCCGGGCAAGCTGATCCGCACTCAACGGCGTCGGACGACGCAATCGGTTCCATCATCAGTTTTCTCGCGGAACGGCGCAACATCATCATGATCATTCTAAACGAGGGGTTTCACGGGGAGTCCGACGCCACACCGTTGCTTCGATATGCGGAGGCGAGTTTCAGGGACAGTCTTGCGGCACTCCCCACAACACGGTCCGCCCGGACAGGTAATGAGCCGGGCATGTCTCGGTTGGCGTTTCGCTCATTCTTCCATCTGGTGTTGCCACTTCTCTGTTACACGGTTCTCGAGGACCGCTGGGCACAGTACCACGGAACAACTACCGTAGACACTCGCGTGTGGCTGACCCAGATTGTGCGCGAGAACCTGCGCGCCGAACTGGCGGCGGTGCCGGACGGTTGACCGATGGGCGGCCGGACTAAGTGAATCGTAAGCCTTTCCGATGCAGTGGAAGTGGAGTTCGAGCGCCACGACCGGCAAACGCTCACGACGCGGTTTTTCTGGTCTGAACGGGAGACACAGCGGAAAACGCGAGTGCCGCGGCCGGTCTGCCCCTTGCGGCCGGATCCACGTTGGGGGAGTGCCCGGCGCGGGACGACGTCGATGACTGCCGGACTGTTTACGGGCGAGCCTCCCTCGGTCACCCTCCATCACCGCAAGTGGCCGGAAGAGTCAGAACGGAGAAAACAACTTCGGCACCACTGTTCAAACAGCCAGCTCGATCCGGTTGCGGCCGAGCTCCTTGGCGCGGTACAACGCCCGATCTGCTTCCTGGTAGGCCAGCTCGAGCGACAGCCCCTGGTCGCCGTTCAGAGCGGCAATTCCGATGCTCGCGGTAACACAGAGGCTCGGCGGCAAACCGTCAAAGCAGCAGCACTGAATTGCGCTGCGGATCTTGTCTGCTACGCTGTGTGCGCCATCGAGAGTGGTCCCGGGCAGGAGGATTGCAAACTCCTCTCCCCCAAACCGCGCAACGTCGTCCGTATTCCGGAGCTGGGATCGAACAACGCTGGCGATTGTAGACAAAACGGCGTCGCCGCAGGGATGCCCAAACGAATCATTTATCCGTTTGAAATTATCTATGTCCAGCAGAAGAAGGCATGATTCCTCTCCGGTCCGGCCGATCCGGGCGACCTCACGCTCCATGATCCGGCTGAAGTATATCCGGTTATGGAGACCGGTCAGGGGATCCTTACTTGCAAGGTCTTCCAGGCGCCGGGTCTGTTCCTCGATCTTCTTTCGCGCCGCAAGGATGATCGACAAGGAAATCCCGTAGAGGGTGACCGCCAGCAGTCCTCCGGCCAGCAGACTGCTGCGCATTGTCTCTTGCACGCGTCCTGCTACCGACTCTCCGGTCTTCTCCAGAACCAGATAGGTGTTCCAGCCTTCCGAGAAGCTCGTCCAGAGGATCGGACCAAGCATCCCGCTCGGCTGGAGCACGCGGTACTCCGGGCCATTCGCCGTCCCTTCCAGTCCTTCGGTGAGCGAGTGGTCCCAGAGCTGGTTTTTGTTCATCGGTGCCGCCAGAAGGTTCTTGTCCGTTGCGTATACCAGTTGCCCGTCAGTGCGGGCCAGATAGACGTTTACCCCCGGCAGCTGTCCGTAGGCATGGAGGGTCTCGCTGAACTCCTCCGCGTCAATACCGCCTCCGGTGATACCGAGAAAGGTTCCGTCATCGTCCAGAATGGGAACGTTTACCCACATCCCGATTTGCCCGGTCTCCGGGTAGTACCACGCATCAATATTTGTTGTCATCAGGGAGTCGCGGTAGAGGTAGTACCAACCGTCTCGCTCCCGGTTTTCCGGCGATAGTGCCAGCGTGCGCCCGTCGGTGCCGTAGTAGGTTTCACTGCGATCACTGACGATACTGGCGTCCATCATGTCAAATCGTGACCGCACATTCTCCAGAAAGGCGCGCAGTTCATCCTCGTCCTGCTCGCCACCAAGAATCCAGTCGCGCAGAAATCCGTACCGCAGGAGATCCTCTCCCACGCGGTGGTAGGCCGCCGCGGTGCGATCAAGGCTGGCCTCGACCGCCATGCCCAGCGCGGGCAGCTCGTAATCGCGAATGAAGTCCCGCTTCCGTTGCCCCTCCTGCAGGGCGTTGAAACCTGTCAGTACTAGAAACCCAACCAGCACCGCTACGCTCAGGGCGGTAAATGCACGGGCATTCATTAATCTCTCCCCCGTTTCGTTGAGATGCAACGTCATCCCTTAACCAAGCGGTCTCCAAGCCCGACCGCTATCTTCCGAAAGATTGCATATAATAAGTCTTTTAGAAATTATTGCGCAACCAGATCAAAGTATGGTACAAGCGGAGTCCCAGTCCGTCAAGTCCGGGGGGTGGGCAGCCCGGGGGTGGATACGAAAATCGTACCGAATTTTTTCGGTTGGACTGCGGAACCGCAGGTGTCAACGGATACGCATGATTTCGCCGGGATCCGCAATGACCTTCATCGGAGCGCCGCGGCTGTTTGATCTCTTAGCCCGATATCTTCAACCCTTCGAAGTATGCATCACGCCACAGCACTCCGGAATCGACATAGTCGTCGATCAGACGCACACAAAACCCGATACCGTGCAAGCACGCCTCATCGGCAAGCCGGCCGAGTTGGCGAGACTTCCAGAACACGCTGGTTACTTCGGACACAAAGATGTCGGGAGAAAGAATCAAATCGGCGGCTTTTGGAAGTTCGAGAAACTGCTGATCGTGCGTATTACCCAAGGCTATTTCCACGGCACCACTGGCGTCGAGCACGATGCTCATCTGAGCTTTGCCGGTGCCCAAACCGTTCCAGTGCCATCAGCGCGTCCAAAGCAAGGCGACGCTCTTCGCGCAGCAGGGGCTGACTCTCTCTGACAATGCAAGCGAGACGTACCAGCTGCGGGCAGTATTTTCGGTATCCCGCCGGTGTCCGCGGGACCGGAGGAAGATACCCGCTGTTTCGTACCAGCGGAGAGTGTCGGGATGCACGCCCAGGATCGCTGCCAGCTTCCCGATTGCGATCGTGTTGGAAACGGACTCCGGTTCGTGAACTTTCCGATGCAGGCACATAGACGGGCCTCTTGCGACCACAGGGAACCGCCCTGTCCCTCCAGAAAGTACGCCATCTGCAAGAGGATGACTCTATCGGCAGGTATCGAAGACGCCCTGCTACAGTTCGCGGGGGTGCGGATAGACGTATTCCGTGCTACGTTCTCTCCTTTATACCTTTGGAGTCGATGGCCGCGAATGACAGAAAGGCCAGAAATGTCAGGCCGGCCAGTTGTGGTCGCGGGCTTCCCAGAGCCCCGAGAAAACCGAGCGCTGCAAGAAACCTGCTGTTGTATGCCTTTGCCATTGGAACGCTTATTCCGTGGTCTACATCGACCGTTGATCGTTCTGATCCGCATACCGATCACAGAAGATTGCCCCCGCGGACACTATAGCGTGATCATACAATGGCGCCAAGCAGTTCAGAGCATACTGCGC
>REDW01000084.1 GCA_007693325.1 Spirochaetaceae bacterium | reverse complement strand
TCATCGTAGTCACTGTTGTTGGTGATCTCGACGCCGTCGGCGGCGGCCTGGTGGGTCACAAACAGCTCATCTTCGGTCATCTGGCCGAAGCGGATCATCGTGGGTGCGCTGACTTCATGAGCTCCAAACGTGCCGTGCCCCTGAACAACAATCAGACCGTAGGCCGCATCGTCGGTTATGCGGACCGTGCGCCTGGGGTGAACCGTCAGTTCCTTGGCGCTGAACGCGTCGGCCTTGTACGAAATCCAGTTCTCCTGATACCCGGCGTCCTGCATCTCGGCAATCGGGCGCACCGGTTTGGGCGGCGCGAAGCGATTCTGATACAGGTCTGGGTCAACGTTCAAGTCCCAGTCGATCAGGCTCATGATGAAATCCAGATCGTTCTTGTACTCGTCGGGAACGTCCTTGACCAGCAGTTCCCACGGCGTGTAGGCATCCCAGACGATAGACTGGAACATCGAGAACACGTCCGATGCGCGCTGCGGCTCGTAGGTCAGAAACGACCCCGGGGCGTGCAGCAGGCCCGGCGGAACGTCCCATCCGGTACCCGGCGTCAGCCGGTAGGCGCGCGACAGATCCAGGATGCCGTTATCTCCCTTCTTCCAGTTTGCCAGACAATCGCGCACCTGTTCTTTCTTCACCCCCGGGTTGATGCCAAAGAAGGTGTACGGGAAGTAGCCGCGTTTGTTGTTCAGTTGCGGCGGAAAGTAGTACGCCTCGGGCTTGCCGCGCTGCCCTACTTTGGCAGCCATCTCATCGGTGTGGTGCAGATGGTGCGGCAGCGGCTCCAGGTTATCGAAGAACTTGCTGTACATGGTCCAGCCGCCGTGCGCCTTCATGACCTCGGGGCCCAGGAACTGCTCTCCGTGATTCTCGATGGCATCTTTGAGCAGAACTTTCTGAGCCTTGCCGCCATCCTCAACGTAGATGTAGCTCAATCCTTCATCGGCCAATGTCTCGGGGCCGTTGTCAGCCTTGGTGGTAGATGAGAACCATCGCTCATCGATTCCGCCGCGGTGCGCTCCGAAAGCGTAGTAGTCGTCCGGATGCAGCTTGAGCCGCTTGCCCGGAATGCAGAACGACCGCGGTACCCAGGTGGGGCTCAGACGTACAACGCCCTTGCCTTGATTGATTGCCTTGTCAACAACCTGATTCACATTGCTCATAGTAACTCCTTCTGCGTTTTCAAGTGGGGTGAAACCGTACTATCCGCTGGTGGTGCGGTTGACTGCCGCACCACCAGCTCGGTTGGAATAACAATTCTTTCGGTCAGACGCTTGCCCGCCGAGCGCTCACGCATCAACAGCTGCACCGCAGCTCTCGACATCGCTTCAAACGGCTGACTGACCGTTGTGAGTTGCGGCCGGACCATGCGGCAGGTCACGATGTCGTCTACTCCCGCAACCGACATATCGCGCGGCACTACCAGGCCGTGATCGATCAGTCCGCCGATGATTCCAATTGCCATCAGGTCGTTCTGCGCCCATAGCGCGGTTATGCGCGGTTCGGTATCCAGAAGCAGTTCAACCGTCCGCACACCGCTCTCAAAGCGGAAGTCGCCTTCAAAGATCCACTGGTCGGGCAAACGGTGTCCGGCGTGGCTCAACGCCTGCGTGAACCCGTTCAGACGCTCGCGGCACAGTGCAACGTCCAACGGGCCGGTGAGGCAGGCAATCCGGCTGTGCCCGAGCCCGAGCAGGTGCTCGGCCGCCAATTGTCCGGCGGTGAAGTTGTCCATGGTGACTGTGGGGACGGTGCCACTCTCGAGGGCACGGTCCAGCACTACGTAGGGAATAGATGTTGCGTTGAGCATATCCAGTGCCCGGCTCTGATCCGATACCCGGATGAAGATGATGCCGTCCACGTTACGACGGATCAAATGGTCGATAAACTCGGCTTCGGCGTCAGGATCACTATGGGTATCACCGATGATCAGTCCGTGCTTGTGCTCACGGACGCACTGCTCGGTGTGCTTGATGAACTCTTCAAACGAGTGATGCGCAATATCGGGAACGGCAAGCCCGATGAGGTTGCCGCTCTTGGAGCGCAAACCGGCAGCCAGCAGGTTGGGGCGGTAATTGATCCTGCGGATGGCATCTTCAACGGCACCTCTGGTTCTGCCGTCAACCGGATGGGTATCGTTAATCACCCTGGAAACTGTAGATATCGAAACCCCTGCCATTTTGGCAACATCTTTCATCGACGCCATCAAACTACCAGCCTCGGACACCCGTGCATCGCCTTCTCGACAACCTCCGCTATGATCACCGCCTGATGAATCATCCGCTGCGCGATGGAACAGACAGAACTCGGAAATCGTTTTCGCAAACGATATCACGGCTATGGTCACCTGTCAAGATCTTCACTGCGCACTTCGGCAGCGCAGCCAACGCGACAGGACCGGCCCGGGCCAAGCGTAAACAATTTGACAGCGGGGGGCAACTCATGATATCGTTTTCGCAAACGATTACAACAATGGCGTGAAGACACGGCGCAGAAAGCGGCGGTGCGCCATGAATGTTGGCAGTTTCCTTCAAGGAGGACAATTATGGCGGAAAAACAGAAGTATCCCAAAGTCCACAACGCAGCGTGGCCCGGTGTAGTCGGCAAGGAGCCGGGCACGGATCACCCACCAATCGATCTGGACACAATGCTCGAGCTGACCGCTGGAGCAAAGGTTAACGGCCGTTCATTCGACGGCATCGACCTGTTTGTAGCCGACCCCCACATCTCGATTGACTCGTCACAGGATGACATCAAGCGCGTTGCAGACAAAATCCGGGGCTACGGTTTGGCGGTTGGAACCCTGATCGCGCCGGTGTGGCCTCCGGTTGGCGGTGGCTCGGCCATGGGTGACGCAGCAGAACAGCAGAAGTTCCTCGACGCCGTACGCAAGACGTGCAAGATCGGCGGCTGGCTGCGCGAGACGGGTATCCGCAGTTACGGTGCGATCCGAATAGACTCCGCAGCGGGCGTGGCCGAGTGGGCCGAGGATCCCGAGGCCAACCAGAAGAAGATCGCCGAGACGTTCAGTAAAGCCGCAGACATAGCCGAGGACGCCGGTGAACAGCTGGCAGCCGAAGGCGAGATCTGTTGGGGCGGTATGCACAGCTGGAAGCGCATGCTGCAGCTGCTGGAAATGGTCAACCGACCCAAGACCGTTGGGTTCCAGGCCGATATGGCGCACACGCTGCTGTACCTGCTGGGCTACAACGCCCCGGATGACGCTATTCTGCCGCAGGGATTCGATTGGAAAGACCCTGCCAAACTGGATGATGCGTTGAAGACCCTGACGGCCAAGCTCAGACCGTGGACCATGGACTTCCACGTTGCACAGAACGACGCGTCGGTATTTGGTTCCGGCTCGCACGACAAGACCGGACGCCACTGCCTGCCGACCGATCCCAACGGCAAGCTCGACGTTGCGCATCACTCCGGGTTCTGGCTGCGGGACGAGTCCGGCAACCTCACCAGGCGCTTCAAGCACATCTGCTGGGACGGCTGCATGTTCCCCAATGAGGTAATGATGAAGCAGGAAACCTGGAACAGCATCCTTGAGTCCCTGCTGGCGGTTCAGGAAGCGCACGGCTGGGAAGAGTAGGAGGATCGATATGAAACAGAAGAAACAGCTCAGAGTCGGCATGATTGGCTACGGTTTCATGGGCAAGACACACTCCAATGCGTTTACCCTGGCACCCAAGTTCTTCGATTCCGAATACCAACCGGTGTTGCAGACTCTTTCTGCCCGTAACCGCGAGAACGCCGAGGAGTTTGCCGCCAAGTGGGGCTACAAGAACGTTGAGACCGATTGGCGCAAGGTAGTCTCCAGCCCGGATATCGATGTTGTCGATATCTGCGTACCAAACAACCTGCACGCCGAGATCGCTATCGCGGCCGCCGAGGCCGGCAAAATGGTGCTGACCGAGAAACCGCTGGCGATTGACGTGGCGGAAGGTGAAAAGATGGTTGCCGCGGTCAAGAAGGCAGGCGTGCCCAATATGACGTGGTACAACTATCGCCGCATCCCGGCGGTTACGCTGGCCAAGCAGATCATTGACTCGGGAAAACTGGGCAAGATATTCCACCTGCGAGCGCAGTTCCTGCAGGACTGGACAATGTCGGCTGATCTTCCGCAGGGCGGGGCCGGAACCTGGCGCCTGGATGTTGATGCGGCAGGATCGGGCGTGACCGGTGACCTGCTGGCGCACTGCATCGACACCGCGATGTGGTGGAACGGGCCAATCACCAGGGTCTGCGCTCGAACCGAGACATTTATCAAGGAGCGCAAGCACGTTGAAAGCGGCAAGACACAGCCGGTTGGAATAGACGATGCCTGTGTATTCCTGTGCGATTTCGAGAACGGATCGCTGGGTAATTTTGAGTCCACCCGCTACGCGCGCGGCCATAAGGCCAAGTACTTCATCGAGATTAACGGCGAGCACGCTTCAATCGCCTGGGATCTGCACGATCTGCAGCGCCTGGAGTACTTTGACCACCGCGATGAGTCAATTGTACGCGGATGGCGCTCGATACACGTGACCGACGGTGACCAGCCGTATATGGGCCACTGGTGGGTCCCGGGGCTGTTGATCGGTTACGAGCACAGCTTTACGCATCAGGTTGCCGATTTCCTGGAGTCCCTGTCTTCCGGCAAGCCAGTTGGGCCAACCTTTGAGGATGCGCTGCAGACCCAGAAAGTCTGTGAGGCGGTCATTGAAAGCGGCCGCGATCGGGCATGGAAGGACACCGGCGCCGGCAAGATGATCTGATACCCGAGCGTGTGTCTGATCTACCGCCCGCGGGCACGCACGTGCCCGCGGGTTTTTTTGTGCTGACTGCCACGAAGCCTGCGGACGGCATAGCCGAGAAGGCTTAGCCGGCAGCGGCCTTCAGGCACTGGTAGGTTGCGTACAGCACGACCAGTGTTGTATCGTCATCGGCCTGCGGCTCTGTGCCGTGCGGGGCGGTCTGCGAGTATACCGCTGCCGCCAGCAGATCCAGCGGTGGCGCTACCGCGGCGTTCTGCAGCGCGGCGGCACACCAGCTCTGCAATTCGGCGTGGCGCTGCTCGCGGTAGTGCTCCAACAGTTGTGCAGCAGATTGATCGAAGAGTGCCAGGCGGCGCGTCTCGGCCAGCAAGCTGCGGAAGCCGCGGCTGCGCTGTTCGTTCTCGCGGCGGAAGCAGTCCGCCAGATCCGGCTCAAACCGGTACCGTTCAGCAAACAGCGCCATAATCGCCTGGCGATAGCGTCTGCCGCGACCCTTCCGCGTGACGCATCGCCTCACCGAACAGCACCACAAGGTTCTGGCCGCGGCGGTATTCAACCCTATCGCGCGAGGGAATGCGCGATATGTAGAACGACCCTACCGTATTGCTGCTCGCACCCAGCAGCGGAATCAAAATCAGTGCTCCGGCCCCGATCACGCTCTCCAGCGACAGCAGCGCAAAACCGACAATCTGCGACAGAAGCTGTGTGGCGCTCAATCGAACGTGCAGCCGCGAAACCAGCCGGCCTTCCTCTGACGGACGAACGATGCGTTTCTGCAGCAGCGGCTGCATCGGGATCCCCACGCTACGAAACACCGCAAACGCGGAGTACACCACCATGATCAGCACCACAGCGATCTGTCCGCTGACAAAGAACAAGCCGGCGTAGAGAAACGCTACCAACCCGCGCAGGGCCCACGCGTAGAAGAAGACATCGCGGATATTGGCTCCGCGCAGCAGACGCGGCAGGAACACAAGCACAATACCGGAGAGATGAAACACGCTCGATAGGTAGCCCAACTGCAGATTGGTGGCCCCGTAACTGATTGCCAACAGGCTGATAATGTTGACGTTGAGCAGGTTGATGCCAAACCCGTTCCACCACGCGTGGCGGAGATAGTTGCGTACGCCTTCGCTGCGCTCCTGCGCAGAAAGGTGAGTGGTGAGATATGGAACCGCTCCGGTCATGCGGCCACTCTACTGCGCCGGTGGATCGGTTTACAAGGGAGTTACAAGGTATACGTGGCGAAAATCTCGCTGCTCAGAGAATGCGAATCAGAACCACAACGAGAATAACAACAACCAGCGCGGCAATAACGGTGCCCACAGAGACCCCCTTGGCTGCAGTGGTAAGACTCTTAAACCTTACTATGCACGGTGGTACATGTCAAGCTGAGACTTGCCCGAAACGCGCTCTCCTGCTATAAGGGAAGCCATGAACAGACAGCCGGAACCCTCACCGATCCGCACTACCGAGTCCAACTGGTTTGCCTGGAACACCATGCAGCAGCGGTTGCCACAGAACATCCGCAATATTATCGAGTCCAACCCGGATCTGACAGCCGCCGACAGCTCAAGGCTCGCCGAGCTGGCGCAGCAGATCTCGTCCGGGCAACCAATTCCCGCCCCCACGCTGCCGGCGCCGGACTACCAGGAATGGCTGGAACAGTATCTGCCGCACGCCGGCGAGCACTGGCACGACACCGAGTGGTTCTTTGGCGAAACCTACGCCTTCCGCCTCATCCTTGACGCGTGCCGCTACTGGGAGCACGCCCGTGATCCCTTCTTCTACGTCAAGCAGGCCGAGTACGATGCTGACGTGGTCTACGAACCGGTGCGCGTTTTTGCCGACATGCAGGACCGTCAGCCCGCGGCAACAGTTGAATCGATGATCCGCGCACTGCACGCGGCGGTGTGGGGCAACCGGTCGGATCTCAGCTTCAGCGCCGGCGCCGAGCTCAACCGCCAGCGCGGAGACGCCGAGCTGCTGATCGTCAACGACGATAGCGCTGCTGCAGATATGCTGTTGGGCGCCGGCGGACCGGTACACATCGTGATGGACAATTCCGGTGCCGAGCTGGCCGGAGATCTTGTGCTTGCGCTGGAGCTGATCAGGCACACCGCTGTTGACCTCGTGCTGCACCTCAAGATACACCCCACCTACGTCAGCGATACAACCGTTGCAGATTTTCATCATTTTGTGCGCAGTGCACGTAACAGCCGCGACGCGCGCATCAGCGACTACGGTAACGCGCTGCACAACGCCTTTGAGCAGGGCCGTATCCGGCTGGCGCCCGATGCCTTCTGGTGCTCAACGCACTTCCTGGAAGAAATGCCGCCGCACATCGCGCAGACCCTGGAAGGCGCCGCGTTGGTGATCTTCAAGGGCGATCTGAACTACCGCCGGGTGGTGCGCGACACCATCTGGCCGGCCGACACCCCGCTGCGCTCTGCCATGGGCGCGGGTCCGGCGGCGCCCATTCTCCTGCTGCGCACCATGAAGAGCGACGTCACCGCCGCGGTGCCGGCAGAGGTGCAGCGCCGCCTCGATCAGGTTGACCCCGAGTGGCGCATCAACGGGCACCGCGGCGTGATTCAACTGGCACGCTAGGCGAACTGCCACAAGGCCTGGTGACAGGTGCGGTCACGGGCTACAGGTACGGAGCGGCCAGACGAACGATTCCGTCGCGCAGCTTGATATGAAGTGGCCGGCCGTCAACTTCTGCCAGCGTCAACTGATGCGCACCGATCATCTGTTGTTCAATCCGGTCTTCCAGCTGCTGCGCCAGCTGCGCGTCGTAGCACTCGACTCCAAGCTCAAAGTTCAGCCGCAGGCTGCGCGGATCCCAGTTGGATGATCCGATCAGGCACAGCATGCTGTCCACCACCATGACCTTACTGTGGTCAAACGGCGGCGCGCTCATCCAGACATTGCAGCCCCACTCCAGCACCTGCCACATCTGCGCCATTGCCGCCCAGGCCACCAGCTTGAGATTGTTGCGCTGCGGCAGAACAATATCAACACGCACTCCGCGCAGGGCGCACGTGTTCAGCGCAGCTATCAGCGCTCTATCGGGCAGGAAGTAGGGCGTCATGATGCGCACCGAGTGCTGGGCCACCGCCAGCGCACCCTGGAACGCCATGCTCATCTTGTCCATGTCCTGATCGGGACCGTCCGGGATAACCCGCGCCAGGACGGATCCGCCGCTATCCTGTGGCTCCGGGAACCACTTCTCACCGGACAGCGTCTCCCCGGTGGTGAAATTCCAGTCTTCAACAAAGGTTGCCTGCAGCTGTTGCACAATCGGTCCGGCAACGCGGAAATGAGTGTCGCGCGTAGGATGCGCCGGATGCCCGCTGAGAAGGTGGCACGCGCGAATGTTCATCCCGCCGGTAAATCCAATGACCCCGTCTACCACCAGTATCTTGCGGTGGTTGCGCAGATTGAGGTACGGCGTGCGCCAGGTAAGCAGTCCCGACATGAATCGAGCGGTCCGCACGCCGACTCTGCGCAGCCGCCCGGTAATCGGCGGCATTGAGTAGCGCGCGCCAACCGCGTCAACCAGCACGCAAACCTCTACCCCGCGCTCGATGGCACGCGCAAACGCCTCAAGAAACAGCAGGCCGACTGCATCGTCTTCAAAGATGTAAACCGTCAGCGTGACCGACCGCTCAGCACGGTCGATAGCGTCGATCATCGCGGGGTAGGCCTGGTCTCCGTCAAACAGCGCTTCAATGGTGTTGCCGCGCAACAGATCGAGCCGGGTCAACGATCGACCCAGCTCCACCATTTCAACAAGGTGGCGGTAGTCGCGTTTGAGTACCGATCTGAGCTCAGAAGGAGGGCACTCAAACAACCCCAAATCGCCGACATGACTGCTCTCGTGCCCGCGCAGTCCGGCAACCCGGCGCCGTATCCGGTTAATGCCCAGCAGAACGTAGAGGATTGTGCCGATAATCGGTACCAGCCAGATCAGCCCTACCCACGCCACCGCCGCGCGTGAGTCGCGCTTGTAGAGAATGGCGTGCGCCGAGGCCACCACCGACAGCGTCAGCGTCAGCGCACCGGTCAACACCGGCCAGAACGATTGAAGCGCTTGGAGCACACCTTGCATAGCGCTCAATTCACTCCTTCCACGGAACCTGGCCGGTAGGCGCCACCCCCGAGGAGGCCTGGCAGTGGACGTCCTGATCGTCAAAGTAGAGGTCCGGCGCAAAGGCTTGTATGATGGCCTGCTTGCTCATGCCGCCGAGGAAGAAGGCCTCGTCTATCCGCACGTTCCAGGCGGCAAAGGTGCGGATTACCCGCTCATGGGCCGGGCTGCTGCGCGCGGTGACCAGCGCCGTGCGTATGGGTTGGGACTCTGAGTCGAACCCGGCCTGGATCAGCGCCAGGTTACGCAGCAGGCGCGCGAACGGCCCGTCCGGCAGCGGCTGACGCGCGTTGGCTTTCTCGTGTTCCAGGAATGCTTCAATACCCTGCTGCTGGAAGATCCGCTCGGACTGATCCGAAAAGAGCACCGCGTCACCGTCAAACGCAATGCGAATCTGCTGAGACTGGGGGCGGGCGTGCTGCAGGACATCCGGAAGGATGCGCGCCGCGGCAATACCGCTGTTGATCGCCGCCTGCACGT
>REDW01000087.1 GCA_007693325.1 Spirochaetaceae bacterium | reverse complement strand
GCAATCCATTCGTGGTGGGTATAATTCACGGGGTCCACTCTGGTACCCTCCAGCAGCCGCTCGGCAAGCTGCATGATACGCTCTCCGTTTCTTTGAGCCGGTAGTCCGAGTGCCGTTGATTGTGTCGCTTCCGGGGTTATGGCGTTCCGCGGCTAATTGCGGTTGTACGCTGCAAACTCCGGTCTCTATTGCCCGGCTGCTGCCAACGCTGCTATCCTTGTGCGGGCTCAATTCCGATTGCGATTACGCGCCCCTTTCGGCTGCGCTGCACAGCGGCTCTGAACCGCCGGCCGAGGCGGTGGTGTGCGAATACACGCTTGGCTCAATTGCCAAATGGGGGCTGGAGTGCCCGGATCGACTGCGCATGGTCCGTGACGGACCGTGGAAGCTCTGCTATTCGCTCGATAATCGGGCTGCGGGTCTGCTCTACAACCTGGAACAAGATCCGCTCGAGCAGCGCAACCGTTTTGGCGAGCCGGAGTGTTCAGACGTGGTTGCTGCGCTGATGCACGCGGGCCGCTGAGCCGGAATATCGCCGAAATATCAAAGGAGGATGGCGATTATGGACCGTCGAGATCGAGTCAAAGAAGCGCTCAATCACAGGCGCACGGATATCGTGCCGTACAACGTGGAGTTCACGCAGGAGCAGCTGGAGCAGACGCTTGCCGCCTACCAGATGCAGGCCGCAGAGTTTGCGCAGTACCTCGGGAACCACTGCAGCAAGGTCAGTTACAATCTCGGTGGCACCTACGTCAGGCCCGGCTTTTTCATGGACGAGTTCGGGGTTGTCTGGGACCGCTCCGGAATTGACAAAGATATAGGTATGGTGGCCGAACTGAAATACCAGGATAGCAGTGACGATTCATACGTCTTCCCCGAGCCCGATACCACCCAGGTGCGCGAAGTCACCCAGGCCGCAGTCGCTGCGCGAGGTGACCGCTTTCTGTTTGGAAAGATCGGCACCACCTATCTGGAACGCGCCTGGAGCCTGTGCGGTTTCCAGAATTTTCTGATGTATCTGGCCATCGAGCCGGACTTTGTCCAGGAACTGCTGGGGAAGGTCCTCGATTACAACCTCAAGATCATTGACGTTGCCGTTGAGTACGACATCGACGGCTTCTATTTTGGCGATGACTACGGCCAGCAGTCCGGAATGCTGATGAGCCCGGATGCATGGCGGACATTTGTCAAGCCAGGACTGGCCGAGATGTTCCAGCGCGTCAGGAGCAAAGGCAAGACTGTAGCGCTGCACTCGTGCGGAAATATTGGCGAAATTCTGCCGGAACTGGTTGAGATCGGGCTGGACGTGTACCAGACCGTGCAGCCGGAGGTCTACGATCTGGCTGCGCTGAAGCGCGAGCTGGGCCACAGACTGACGTTCTGGGGTGCCATAAGCACGCAGCGCGATCTGCCGTTCCTTTCAGCGCAGGATCTCGAGCAGAAGATAGCCGATACGCTGGCGCTGCTGTCTGTTGACGGCGGCTACATCGCCGGCCCAACGCACCGCTTGCCTGCGGACGTTCCGGCGGACAACGTTAGAGTCCTGGTTGAGACGCTGAGGCGGCAACAGGCATAATGAGCTGCAGATGAAACCGCTGACCAACGGATGCCGACTGGTTCTTGATATCGGTAAGACCAACAAGAAGATCGTGCTATTTCACGGCCGCGAGCCGGTTCACATCGAGAAGCAGGAGTTTCCCGAAACAGAACACGATGGCATACGCAGCGAGCCGCTAGAAGAGTTGGCGCGCTGGTTCTTTGGACTGTTGCCTTGGCTGGCGCGCAGGCATCGCGTCGATAGTATTGCGGTCAGTTGTCACGGCGGAGCTTTTGCCGCGGTGAACCCAGAAGGTGAGCTGGTGGCGCCGGTTCTCTCGTACCTGAACCAGCCCGATGAATCGGTCATCCGAGACTTCGAAGCGTTAGCCGGTGATCCGCAGGAGCTCTATCGGACCACGTGCACTCCGCGAATGGACAGGTCAATCAACATGGCCCTCGGGTTTATGAACGCCTGCGCGCTCTACCCGCAGCTACGTCACCAGGCCAACGCGGTGCTCTCGCTGCCGGACTACCTGGTGATGCTGCTGAGCGGCACGCGCTACACCAACATGACCTATCTGGGCTGCCACACCTACCTCTGGGACTTTAGAGAATGGGGCTGGTCAAAGGTTGCGCGCGCAATCGGATACGCTGCGCTGGCGCCAGAGCCGATCAAGCGCGCCGGCGAATCCACCAGCCTGCTGGCGTCGTGGCGCAGGCGCATCGGCAATGATAACGCTGTGAGGGTAATGCCGGGGCTGCACGATTCCAACGCTTCGATTATCCCCTACCTGATCAGGTACGGACAGCGTTTCTGCCTGCACTCCACCGGAAGCTGGTGTGTAACCATGGTCCCGGCAGAGACGCCACAGCTGTCACCGCAGGATATGCAGAACAACATTCTGTATAACATCAGCGTCCAGCACAAACCGGTCAAGACCCACACCTTTCCGGGTGGGATTCTGCTATCCAGAAACGTTGAGCGGATCAGGAGCTTTGATCGTTCGTTTTCCGAAGCGCAGACCGATGTCACGATCCTGCAGCGGATCATAGCAAAGGCGCAGTGGTTTTACATTCCAGATTTGTCAGAACCACGCGAGTCGGTGACCCATGACGGCACGGCTATAGCGCCGGACGCGTTCCTGGAGCGGCTGAGGCGTGATGCGGAATCCACGGACCGTGCTTCCGCTGAATACTATGCGCTGACGGTCATTGGTATTGCGTTGGCAATTCACGACGCGATAAAGGATTTTGACTTCTCTAACGTAGAACACCTGTGCGTCGAGGGTGGTTTTCGCCACAACCAATGGTATCTGACCGTGCTGGCGGCATTATTGCCCGATATTCCGCTGGTGATCACCGATATTGACGAAGCAACCGCGCTTGGCGCATCGCTCTACGCCGGGCTTGTGGCCGATGCTTCCGCGGTCACGGAGGATGTTGAGGCAGAGACGGAGACTCTCGGGTTTTCAGAAAGCAGAGCTATCGATGCAAGAGTCCTCGATAAGCGTGACTTGCAGCAATACCAACGCACATGGAGCAGGTTCTATGACTCCTGTCGGGCGCGGAGCTCCATCTCGTGATTCAACGCTTCGATCTCTGCGCCACTCATGGGAACCACTTCTCCGATTCTATGCGATTGAATCAGCGAGTGCGCGCTGAATTCGCACACTTCCAGCCGGTCAAACGTCTCGGTCAGGCTAGCTCCGGTCACCAGGATGGTGTCGTTGGCCAGCAGCAGGACGGGGCTGCTGCTGGAGAGCCTGGCCGAAATCTGGTCTCCGCCGGTGAATTGATCGCCGAATGGCACAACCGGAATATCGCCCAGCAGGACGTAACTCTCTGGAATAGTGCGGGTCTCCAGGGTGCGGCCGACTACGGCAAACGCGGTTGCCGCGGGTGATTGAGCGCTGATTATGGACCCGATATGCGGGTGCTCATCGTACAGCTTCTGGTGCACTCTCACCGAGCGGCTGGGCGTTCCGCCGGGCTGCCGTTTTCCGTTCTGAATGAAGACAAAGTCTTCGCGCTCGACGTAATAGCGGTCTATTCCAAACGGCGTTATCAGAAAGCCGTCACCCACGCGCACCGAGAAGGTGCCGTAGGTACTCGTGATCAGCCGCTGACGGTACGCGCGGCGCACCATATCGCGCAGACGCGATCTGGCCTCCTTCTCAACAGACGAGGGGCTGTGGTGGTCCATCTCGCCAAGCGCTGAAACCTCGGTCTCATAGACTCGTAGCTCGTCTTCGGTAAGCGTTCTTGGAGTACCTATCGACGCCGCTTCCAGTATCGTTCTGGCGCAGAACTCAAGCGTTTCGAAGCGCTGGAACGCCTGCGACAGGGTTTCACCCGCCACAACCGTGCCGTGGTTTTCCATGATAACCGAGTTTGCGCCGCCGGCAAAAATTCCGGCCACGCTGTGGCCGAGTTCGGCGCTGCCGGGAAGCGCGTACGGCGCGTAGCCTACCTTCCCGCAGACAAAGCGCGCCTGCGGAATTGTGGCGGTGTCAGGAACCTGACGCACAATGCTGAACGCCACCAGCGCGGCGGGATGGCCGTGCAGCACGGCGCTAACCTCGGGGCGCCGGTCGTAAATCGCCAGGTGAAACGGCAGCTCGCTGGAAGGCTTGTGCAAACCCTCTGTATTACCGTCAGCGGTCACGTGTACGATTTCGGATGCGCCGATCACGCCTTTGTCCACACCGCCGGGCGTGATCCATATTGAGCCATCGCGGTCCCGAACGGAGATATTGCCGCCGGAAGTCGTAGTCATCCCGAAGCGATAGACTCGCTGCATGATCCGGGCTATCTGCTCCCGCGGATGGAGCTGATCGAGATTCATCTTTCAGGCACTACGTCCAACCACGAGCTGCCGTCGCGGTAGTCCTCAACCACGCCGGCTGCTGCGGGATCGCTGAAGGAGGTGAACAGCGCGTTGACGTCGCGGCGCATGATGGCCAGGCAGTTGTTGATCAGGTCTCTGCGGAAGCCACGGTCGGCCAGGTCTATGACCATCTGCATGGTGATGATGCGGCCCACCGCGCGGCCGAGATCAACCATCTTGCGCTGCGGAAGACTCAGATCCAGCGAGAAATCGACGCTACCTTTGAAGTAATCAGCCGCGCGGCTGGTCAGATCAAAGCTGCTCAGAAAGCGATAGAGGTTGGTCTCTTTCAATTTGCCCATGGACTTCAGCACGGATTCCGAGATCTGCTGGTATAGGATGTCGTTGGAGCCTTCAAAGATCTGGAACGGCCGGCTGTCTACTACCGATCGCCCGGCGATATGGTCCAGGCGGTAACCCTTGGCGCCAACCAGCTGCAACAGGGACTGGGCGCCGTTCTGCATCATGTCCGTGATCACGCTCTTGATAGAGTTGGCCGGCAGAGCCGCAGTGGAGCAATCGTTGTCAACGCCGGCTACCCCGGTGGTGTAGGCGCACATCGCCGAGCATGCAGTGTAGGAAGCCTGCAGCTGCGCCAGGCGGTCCTGCACCTGATCATAGTCCGAAAGCGGTCTTCCGCCGACCTTGCGCGTTGTGGTGTGGCCAATAGCTTCATCGAGCAGCCGGCGCAGGAAGCCCATTGCCATGCCGGGGAACTGCAGCCGGCTGCGGTGCAGCAGATCCAGCAACATGCGAACACCACTGGAATGCGCTGAAAGCCGGCGCTGCGCCGGCAGTACGGTGTCAATCTGATTGCGGCCGTAGGGAATCATGTACAGGCCGAGGCTGTCGTAGTACTCCTCGACTGCAATGCCGCCGATGCTCTTGTCCCAGACAAAGAAGCTGATGCTGCGTTCCAGGTCCCCGCGCTCGGTCTCGCCGCGGGCGGTCAGCAGCCAGTAGTCCGCGCGGCCGGTCAGGCCGCCCCAGTGCTTGGTTCCGCGCACGTGATAGCCGCCGTCAACCTCGCGGAACCTGGTCCGCATCGCCAGCGCGTCGGAGCCAAAGTCGGGCTCGGTAATCATCAACCCACCGATAGCCTGATGGTCGATGAAACGGCTGAATACTTCGCGTTGAACCGACTCTTCGGCGTACTTGGATACCGGCTGCAGAAAAAGTGCTCCGTTGATCCCCATTGTCAGTGACAGCGGCAAAGACTCGTACGAGCACGCCTCCAGCAGCGCCAGGCACTCGTGGACGTGCTGGCCACGACCGCCGAAACGGCTGGGAATAAACACCGACAGCGGTGCGGACTTCAGCGCCTGGTCCAGGAAATCCGGTGGCATGCCGCGTTTGGTGGCGCGCTTGTCATCATACAGCGAGCTGAACATCGATCTCAATCTTGTCTGCAGCTCTGAAATAAAGGTTGGCAGCGGTGAGGCGGAGGGAGAAGTCATACACAAAACTCACATAGAACAGTTTGGGGCTCAGAACAACAACGAGCCTGCCTAAAGTATACTTTACTATTTTGCTTGTGTCGAGCCGGTGTTCGGCAGAGCCGGTGGTGCCGGTTTGACGGTAACTATTGCCTCGCGCGCGGCGATTGCCGCTCCGATCATGCCGGCACGGTAGCCGAGCTGTGACGGCTGGACCAGCGTGCGCTCGCGGATGTAGCCAAAGCTCTCGCTCTGCAGCGCTGTGTTGACCAGCTCAATCAGTTGCGGGAAGCGTTCAACGCTGCCGCCACCGATTACCACCAGCTCGGGTGCCACTATGCTCAGCAGGTAGCCGATGGCGCGCGCCAGCATGCGCGCTGCACTCTGCAGGGCAGTTTCATCGGTAACAGCGCGCGCGCCGGCGTACTGTTCTACACAGCCGCGTTGGCCGCAGCCGCAGCCGCGCCCGCCCGGCTCGACAACCACATGCCCGATCTCTCCGGCCATGCCAAGGTTGCCGCTGATCAGGGTGCCGCCGGATACAATGCCGCCGCCGATGCCGGTTCCCAGCGCGATGAAGACCAGGTTGTCACACGCGCGATGTCGCGCTTCCGCCAGGGCGGCAAAGTTGACGTCGTTGCCGGCCACGCAGGCAATACCGCAGCGCGACGTGACCATTTCGCTCAGCGATGTGCCCTGCCACCCCAGCAGATTCACCGCCGGGCCGTGTACACGCCCGCTATTGTCGATCAGCCCCGGGCTTCCCACGCCCACCGCCTGGATAGCTCCCGCCGCAACGGGGCTGTCTGCCGGCCGCCGCCGCAGGCTCTCGATGGTGGTGCTGATAGTGTCTACAATGGCCTGCGGGCCGGAGCCGGCCGGAGTAGCAGCAGTTTGCTGGTGCAGCAGCCGACCGGCAGCGTCAAACAGGCCGGCCTTGAGCGTACTGCCGCCGAGATCGAGCCCGGCAACGCAACCGTTCATGCCACCGCCGGGCATCAGCGGTTCTCCGCGCGCCGCTTGAGCTCGCGCGAGTGGCGCCCGAACTCGTCCAGATCCATCTCGCGCAGAAAAACCAAGCCGCGCGTGGCCCGGATCAGAGCGCTGGGGTGCTCGTAGAAGAACTCGCGGCCGAGGCAGGTCTGCAGCGCGTCGTACTGCTCTACCTGGATGCGCTGCGCCAGTTCCGGGAACGGGCCATCGTGCTCGAAGCTGGGAAACGAGGCGTCCTTCTGCGATATGTAGGTGTGCATGAACGATGAGTGCTGCAGCGTCAGCATGTTGAGCGAAACCGGAACGTAGACGTTGGCTTCCGACGGGTGAAATCGATACCAGATATTGCGATAGCCGATAATGGTAACGTCGTGGCGCTGCAACTCTTTGGCATAGAGCCGCAGGGCTTCGGCAACCGCCTGCATAACTTTGTAGTGGGTATCGGGGCCGCTGGCTTCCGGGTCAAAAGCTACCGTGACCACGTCCGGGGCCACCCGCTGCAGCAACTCCACCACCGGTACCGCGTCACGACTGACGGTGGGCTCCTCGGTGAATATGTCACCCTGATAGAAGCCGAGGCGCAGATGTTCAACGGCACGATCGTCCCAGCCGAAGTAGCCCCACAGACAGGCGGACTCCCACTCGCGGCACATACCCTTGAGCTGCTGGATGTAAGGCAGATCCTTCTTGCCCGGATACTGCGTCTGGAAGTAGTTGATCAGTTCACTGTTGCGCTGCTCGATATCATCGATGTCGAGCTCGTCAAAGATAGTCACCAGATCCCGGAAGAAGCGCCGCAATGTGCCCTGATCCTGCAGGTCCGTTGAGACCGCAGCTATGCCGTCCAGGTAGATCCAGACATCGTGATCGCGGTAGTGCGGGTCCTCGAAGTAGCCGCTGTCCAGCAGCCGCAGCCACTGGTCGCGCTGCGTCTGCAGTGATTGCTGCAGTTTGCGGCAAACCGACAGCACATACGCATTGGTGACCGCGGTAAATCCGCTGGTCATGGTGGCAAAGTGGTGGTGATTGCTGTGTTCACGGATGTGGCGCACTACGCTGGGCAGGTAGCCCAGCATGATGTCATCGTGGTGAGGCTCGGTGTGCAGGAAACGGGTGTTACTGCGCGTGCGCATGCCGGCTTCGATTTTTGCTATCAGGCTGTCGACAATGCGGAGATTGAGATTGCTCGCACTGCCTGCGCTGCGCTGCAGCGCGATGCTGCCCAGCGGATCCGCGCGGTAGTCTTCTTTGGTCAGATCTCGTATCGGCTTCTGCAGCCGCAGCGACAGGTCAACCACGATGCGTTCAAAATCCTGCTCCGTAAAGGGGTCCCGCTGCTGGTAGGTTATGGTGCATCGCCGGCTCAGGCTGCACGCGGCGCCCTGAGTAAGGTAGAAGCGGGCGTTCTCCAGGGAGTGCAGCGCGGTGGCGGGCACTTCTACATCGCGGGGGCTCTCGATGGCGCGCTGCACGACCCTGGCCTTGGCTTCGCCGGCGGCCATAATGATGGCACTGCACTGGGGGTTGAAGGTGATAGTCTCCAGGCCAACGGTGATCACCAGCCGTTTGCGGGCCACCTCAATTCCGCCGAGATCCGAGGCGGCAGCGGCCTGAGTTTCGTAGTTGACCTCGGTCAACCGGGTAGGCGAGTACATGCTGGAGCCGCGAACGTTGAATCCGATATGACCGTCCGGACCTATGCCGCCGAGGAAGAAACCGATTCCGCCGAGTTCGCGGATGCGGTCTTCGTAATTGACGCACCATTGATCGATCTGATAGATTGCCCGGCGCTCCAGCTCCTCGCGGTGGCTGCGCGGATTGCGGTAGCGCAGATTGAGATCGATCGGTTGGTCCTGCCAGAATTCCTCGAGCTCAGCGCCATCGGGTAGCGGGATCTCCTCGCAGTTGATCAACAGCGCGCGCTGTGGATCCATGCCGAAGCCCTCAAGGTAGTATTTCACCACGTAGTGGTGAAAGCTGTTCTGGTGGCGCGGATTGATCGGGTAGAACTCGTCGATCTGGACGAAGTGCAGTCCGTCCATGCGCGGCTGAAAGGCTGGATCGATGCCGGCCGCTTCGAGCTCAGCGCGGGCCGCTTTTGAATGCCAGCCGGAAGTCAGGCGCTGCACCTCTTTGATGAAGAACTCCGGTGTGCGGCCGGTGGGCAGAGAAACTACGCCCTCGGGATTAGCCTGTACCCACTCCAGAAAGCGCAGTGCGGTGAGCGTTCCGAGCGCCGGGAAGTTGTCAACTACGATGACGCCAATCTGCTCGGTAGGAGCGTAGCGCAGCTCACGATCTGACCGTTCGAGCGCCAGCTGTTCAACTCGCGAACGGGTGCCCATTGATGCCTCCTCCTGGTTAATTGATCGAGACAATCAATTACCGTTCGCGACAATGTAACCGCGTGCGTGCCGCCGGTCAAGGTTCAGTTGTGCTGCGCGCCGATCTGCGCTACGCTGCGCGGGTTTTACAACGCGACCTACGCATCATACTTGAAAAATGGAAGACAGTCTTCCATTTTTCAAGTATGATACAGAGGGACGGACTCATACCGCGCCGACCGGCTCGGCCCGCACCGCCCGGCAACCCCTGCCGACGTCCCCGCCCCGGCGCTGCCGCCCCGCCC
>REDW01000149.1 GCA_007693325.1 Spirochaetaceae bacterium | reverse complement strand
GGCCCGACAGTGCGGCAGCCGCCGCGATTCCCGACCGGCCCGACCGGCCCGGCCGGCCGGGCCCGCCCGACCCACCCACAGCGCCGACCGCGCTTGAGGCCTACCGTGATCTGATACCACTGGATATCGACGAACACAGCTACCGACACACCCGGAAGATCAGTCCTCAGCAGGTGCGCGAGGGAATCTGGCCGCAGGCGATCGATTCAGTCGATGTGCTATTTGTTCACGCCCATCCTGACGACGAGAGCCTCGATTTTGCGCTACTGATGGCAGCGCTGGCACGCAGCGGGTTGCGCATTGCAACCCTGCTGCTGACGGACGGCGAGTCCGGACTGGATCGCTACCCGCGCCGCAGCGATTACCCGGGCTACGAGTCCAGGCTGCTCAGCGGAGAAGCACTGCGCGAGGTCCGCATTCAGGAGGCGCAGCGGGCACTTTCGGTACTAGGTTCTGACTACTACATCCGCCTGGCGCTGCCCAACCATCGGTACAACTCGCTCACCGATGTGCTCCCGCTACCGCAGCTCTTGAACGCCTGGGGTGGCGAAACGGCACTCGTGCAGACGCTGCTGGACATACTCGCCCGCCTCCGTCCCCGGCTGGTGGTGGCGCCGGACCTTCCGTCGCAGGCCCGCGATCATTTTGAGCACGAGGCAACCGGTTATCTTGTGCGCCAGGCGGTGGAGCAGGCGGTGCGCAAGGGGATTGGCCCCCAGGGCTACCTGGTTTCGGTAGATCCCTTCCAGAAGCAGTTCTACCCCTCGGCAGTGGCGGTTCCGCGGTCACCGCGGGGCCAGGATCTGCGCCAGGTACAGCGCGCCGCGCTGAGTCAGCATCACACCCAGGCCGACGCCTCGGTTATTGGCATCCGCCGCCTGGCCGATCTGCCCTCGGAGTACTACCAGCCGCAGTTCTGGAATCTGCCGGAATCACTCGGCAACCTGATCGGAGCCCGCGAAGCGATTCTGGCGCGCGAGTGACCGTTGAGCACGGTTTCCGTCAAACGTCAAACTCCAGCACGACCCGCGTTCCGTCTGGCTCGAATGTCCGGGGGCCCACTCCGAATCGGTCACCGCCGCATCGATGGCAGAGCGGCGGTTTCGCGCTGCGTGACCACCTCGGTGTACAGCACAATACCGCCAACCGCTCCACCAGCGTCGTACCACGGGCGGCACTCCCAGCGGGTGCTTTCGAGCGATCCATCGCTCTGCCCGAGGCAATCCGCGTCTGACCGCTGCGCTTCGCCGCTCAGGGCCCGCTGGAGAACGTCTGGCCCCGCGGGCGGGGTCTGCGCAAACACCTCGCTGTAATGCCTTCCGATTGCCCAACTGTCAGCTACACCATAATCGTGAACAAAACGGTCGCTGACGTACATGAAGTTAAGCGTGCGATCCAGAATTGCCATAGCACTCAGGTCGGTTTCTACGACGCATTCAGCGATCCCCGGCCACCACGGAAGCCGCTGGTTGATCAAGCGCAGTTGTGCGCTGGCGGCGGCAACCAACGCGTTGCTTGCGACAATCTCGTGTCTCTGCTCAGCGAGCCGAAATGCCATGCGGATTATCGCCAGCATCACCGCGTCTGCGGAGGTGCTTACGATGTAGCCGTAACAGCTGATCCCTTCGGTTTGCGCCGCTGTATCCAACTCATAGCGGGAGGACAGAAAGACCAGCGCAATTTCGCGGTCTTCCAGAATGCACCGCGCGGTCTGAGCGCCGCTCAAGCCTCGTCCAAGATCGATATCGATCACGATCAGATCGATCCCCGCGGTGTTTCGGGCAATCTCAACCGCCTTGTTACCGCTGTTGGCATTGATGACCGCGTAGCCGTGCCGCTCGAGCGTCACCTTCCTGGCTAGAGCCCGCAGCGCTTCAGCTTCAACCAGGAGGATCACGCTCTTTCCAGATTCTGCCATAGCCGTGGCCTCCTCAGCGAGCCGACGCCCGTAAGCATCACTATAGCCCGGATTTGCTATCAAGACAATAGAATTAACTAATAATATAGAGTATTTAAATATAAATGCTATAGCGATAGCACGACAATTGCGGCAATACAGCCGCCAATTTTCGTGAAACAGCAATCAGCGGGCGTTTCCGAACTGTTATATAGGCTGTGAAAACAGAGCCGTACAGCGGAATGATACAGTCCATGAGCGTTGCCGAACGCCCGCGCGAGCGCTTGTGCAGCTACGGTCCGGCCGCACTCGGCGACCATGAGCTGATAACCATCCTGCTGGGAACCGGCGCCCGCGGTCGGCCGGTAACGCAGGTGGCCGCCGAGGTGCTGAAGGTAATCGATCTCAACGGGGCGCGCACCGGTATCGAGGAACTGCTGCGCATTCGTGGACTCGGTCCTGCCAAGGCCACGGTGATCAGCGCGGCGCTGGAACTGGCGCGCCGCGTTCTGTGCCCCGGCAGAGCGCGTATCAGCGTTCCCGCCGATGTCATCCCGCTGGTATCGCATTACAGCGATCGCAAGCAGGAGTACTTCCTCTGTCTGTCACTCAACGGCGCTCACGAGGTCACCGCCACTCGAGTTGTTTCGGTTGGGCTGATCAACCGGGCGCTGGTGCACCCCAGAGAGGTTTTCGCCGAGCCGGTCAACGACCGCGCTACCGCGATTGTAGTTGCGCACAATCACCCCAGCGGACATGTTGAGCCGAGCCGCGAGGATCGCGAGGTCACCGAGCGCCTGGGCGCCGCCGGCCGCACCCTCGGCATACAGCTGCTCGATCACATTATCTTCAGCACTGAAGGCTACTACAGCTTCCTGGAGAACGGCGCGCTGTGAGGCGAGGGCGTGAACCCGGCACAGGTCAGCGGTACAGCTGGTTGCTGCTGTCCGACATCCCGATGAACGGTATTCGCTTTACCGCGGAGTCCGGCAGATCATCGCCGGGTCGATATTTCACGCTCTGACCGGCGCCCCAGACCTCTTCGCCAATCTGTATCGTACCGCTGTCGCTGGAGACATCGAAGCTTAGTTGGTCCAGATCGTGGGCGAAGATCACCTCGATACGGCCGCTTTCGCTCACCACGCGTCCGTGCTCGCGCAGCGAAAGCCCCACAACGTCGATTGGACCCGAAACGGTCTCCACGTCCAGTGCACCGGTTACGTCCCACAGATTGACACGCCCTATGGTACTGCGCAGAAACATATCACCGCTACTGGTGCTGATCGAGATATCCCCGCTGTCGGTGACAATCCGCTTACTACCGGCCGAGTCAACCATCGTTATGTTGCCGGCGTCTGTCTGCAACTCAATGTCCGCCTCTACCGACTCAAGGCTTATGTTACCGGTACTACTTCGCAGGGCCATGCGCGGCGCGACTACAGACTCCAGCAGAATGGCGCCTGCCCCGGAATGGACCTCGATATCAACCATGGCCGGACCGTAGACCACAATACGCCCCCGCACCGCCGCTGCGATGCGAACACGCTCAGCCAGGCTGATTCTGACCAGCGCGCCATCGCGCACGATCTGCGGCCGATCATCGGCGGGTCCGTAGGCTTCGATTCGCATCGTCGGACCGCGCCCGCCGCGATACTCAAAATCAAAGCTGTCGGCCTCGACTACCAGCTGCTCTACGCCCCATTCGTCGGTTGCTGCCAGAAGTGCCCCACCCCCCAGTTCGTTCCAGCCTCCTGCGCACAGAGCTGGAAGGACAGCGAGACACAGAAAGCCGACCAGCAGCGATCGTTTTGCCATTGCCATTAAACACTACACCACCTGCAACGGCGTGGCAAGGGACGCGCCGGTAAGAAAGCGGCGCCGGCCGAAAGGAGGCCTCGGCCGCGCCCCCTTGCCGTGCCGAGCGGTCAGGATGTATAACCATGTCAGGAGCACAGCATGTTACGATCGCGTTTGCTACCGCCGGCTGTCCTGACGCTGCTGGTCGGGCTGTTTGCATTGGTGTTGCCCTGCAGCGCATACGCGCAGTTCACTGCGGCCTCGCACGCTACCGGCGATGACTTTCGCGCGCCGTTGCTGAATCCCGCAGCGGTTGCGGTCGGCAACGCCCGTGGCCTGGCGCTGGCACTCGGTTATCGCAATCAGAGCCAGAACGGCTTTGAGGCCGACGTCGATCAAGTCTCGCTCTATCTCTCCGGAGAGTCGCTGAGCTACGTCTTTCAGCACATCGAGGACTCTGCGCTGCACACAGTGGCGCTGGCGTTTGAACCGTTTCCCAACTTCTATCTTGGCGCGGCTTCCACCCTGCCGCAGCTTGAAACCAGCAGCGCGGTCTACCGTGCCGGAGCGCTGCTGCGTCCGCTGGATCAGCTGTCGCTCGGCGCTACCGCGTACTACCTGGCAGAGCCCGATGAATGGAGTTTCACCTTTGGCGCCGGGCTACGCCCCTTTGGCGTACTGAATCCTGAGCTGCAGAACCGCATCACGCTGGCGCTGGACACCGACCTGCAGGATGGAGAGCTGCTGCTGCCGCGTCTGGCGCTGGAAACCGAACTACTGGACGGGCTGCGCGTTGACGCGGGTTGGGACCTGGAACGCACAGTGCTCACGCTCGGCGCGTCGTTTGCATTCTCGCACGCGCGTTTCGGCAACCGCGTAACGCTCGATGAGCGTCGTGTTCAAACGGGAACCGTCTACACGCACGTGTCGCGTAACCGCTTCCGCTCGATTGCCCACGGGCGCCACAATAACTACATCGATTACGCACCCGGTCCGGCGGTTATCGAACAGCGCGCCTGGCCGGATTTCTTCCCTTTTTCGCTGATTGCCTCGCCAATCACGCTGCCGCAGCTGCTGCAGCAGATCGAGACACTGCGCGACGACCCCTCGGTTGGCGGCATTGTGTTCATCGATCACAACCTGCAGACATCCTACGCCAATTTCCAGGACATCGAGGCGGCGCTGCTCGATTTTCGCTCCGCAGGCAAACACGTCGTTTTCTACTACGAACAGACCAACACACTCAACTACGCCCTGGCGGCCTCGGTGGCCGACCAGGTCTACCTGCACCCGCACGGCTATTTGAACCTGGTGGGGCTCTCCTCGGTGCGGCTCTTCCTGGGCCAGTTCTTTGACACTATCGGGGTTGAGTTTGTGGCGTTCCAGAGCGATGAGTACAAGAGCGGCGGCGATAGCCTGGCCCGCGACCGCATGAGTGACAGCGAGCGTGAAGCCCTCGATTCGCTGCTCGAATCGCTCTACGCCGGTCTCACCGCGGCCATCGAACGCGGCCGCGGCGCACGCCTGAGCGCCTCGGCCGCCGAGCTGATCGACCGTGGCCCATACCTTGTGGCACAGCAGGCGCTCGACGCCGGTCTGGTGGATGCCCTGTTGTATCGCGATCAGCTCGAAGACCGGATCGAGTCGCGTTCGCAGGGCGCGCGCATCGTGCGCGAGGAGTTTCCCGACCGCTTCGCCGCCAACTGGAGCAAACCGCCGCGCGCGCAGGTGGCACTGATATACGCGGTTGGCGATATCCACGGCGGTGAAAGCGATGTGGCGCGCACGGTGGGTTCAGCAACGCTGGCGCGCGCCCTGCGCGAGGCGCGCGAGGATGAGCGCATTGAGGGCGTACTGCTCAGAGTGGCCAGTTCAGGCGGGTCCTCGCTGGGTTCCGATGTGATTGCGCGCGAGGTGGCATTGACGGCGCGCGAGAAACCGGTAGTGGTATCGATGGGTGGTGTTGCCGCCTCCGGCGGCTACTACATTGCCGCACCGGCGCACCACATCGTTGCGCAGCCGGCCACCATAACCGGTTCAATCGGCGTCTACGCGGTAGTTCCCAACATCGAGGATCTGTCGCAGAAGCTCGGTCTGCACTGGGAAGCGGTCAAGCGCGGCGAACGTGCCGACTTTGGCGTTCCCTACCGCAGATTGACCGCCGCTGAATCCGAGCTGATCCGGGCGAGTATCGATGCCAGCTACCAGCGCTTTCTCGATGTGGTTGCCGAAGGCCGCGGCCTGCAGCGCGACGCGGTGCACCAGGCCGGCCAGGGGCGCGTCTGGAGCGGTGCACAGGCGGCTGAATTGCAGCTGGTGGACCAACTCGGCGGATTCAGCACCGCGGTGGAAGCGCTGCGGCTACGGGTTGATCCGGAACGCGCTATCGAACTGGTACCGCTGTCGGGTCAACGCGGCGCTATTCCCAGCCAGATCCCGCGGCGTCTTATCGCCGCGCACGCTCGCGCGCAGCTGCCGCGCGAGCTGCAGCTGCTTGCCGACGCTATTGAGGCGCTCGAGCGCAACGGCGACGAGCTCATTCTGATGCGGCTGCCCTACGAGCTGGATCCTCTCCGCTAGCGGGCATCGCCGATTCACAGCGAGTTGGTGCGCTGGCGCTCCATGGCCCACAGGGTATACTTGCGCACGCGGCGGTCCGGGTCGTTCTGAAGATCCTCCAGGATCTGCTTACCGGCCCTGGTAGAGAGCTTATCGATTGCACGCGTCACCAGCACACGCACTTCCGGATCGGGGTCGCGCGCGGCAACCACAATGCCGCGGAAGGCGGCTTTGCTTGCAATGATCGAAAGCGTGCGTGCCGCGTCACGGCGCTGCGCCGGATCACGGTGCGCCAGCTTGCGGATGGTAGCCTCTACAAATCCAAGCTCTTCGAGCACCGCTGTGACATGCGGCCGCAGCGAGGCAATGTCCTGTTGCAGCAGCTCAACCATTGCCGACTCGCCGGGAGCGCCCATCATTCGGAAAACACGCGACAGCTTGCTGCGAACCCGCGGTTCGGCGTCCTTGATCTGCTCCATAAGCGCCTCTACCTGTCTGGTGCTGCACTTGCGCGCCAGCGCTTCGATAATCGCTTGATCCCAGTGGTCGCCGGCGGCGAGCATCTCCACCAGCACCGTTATTGACCTGGCCTGCTCAGAGGCGCCGAGTCCCTCTATTGCCGAACGTTTGACCGAGTTGACCTCGTTCTCATCGTTCAGCAGCGCACGCAGTTTCTCCAGCACCGATGGCGTTCCGTGCCTGCCCAACACGGTTGCAGCTTCGCGCCGCACGCGCTCCACCGGGTCACGCAGCAAATCGTGCGCCTGATTGAGTGAACGGGTGTCACCGTACAGCTGCAGCGCCCATACAGCCGCTACGCGCACGTCGGGATCGGAGTCTCCGATTGCCTCGCGAATCGCTTTGAGGTAATCGCGGTTAGCGGTAGCCGGCAGACTGAGGATCAGCGCGGCCCGGGTAGAGGCATCCGCTGCTTCCAGCAGCTGCGCAGCGCGCTCGTCAAAGGCCTTACCGGTAAACGAAACCAGCTCTCCGATGAACTCGCGCGCATCCTGGGGATCCAGCGTTGCGAGGTTTTCGAGCAGGAACTGCAGGCAGAACGGCAGTTTCAGCCTGCCGATAATCTTCAACGCGCTCATGCGCACGTTGTGTGGGTGCTGCGTGCTGCCTTCACGAATGATCTGAAGCAGCGCCGGCAGTGTGGCCGTGGTGGGCATCGAGGTTACTGCTTGTTCAAGCGCGTCGCGCGCGGCGGACTGCGGGTCACGCAGCAGCGCCAGCAGTGTCGGTACCAGCACCGTCTCGGCGCGCAGCGGGATTCGGGCCAGGATCAGGCCGGCACGCTGCTCATCATACTGCCAGCGCAGTAGTTCGCGCTGCAGCAGTTGGAAGCTGTCTTCCACGCCGCGCGCCTGGATCGCGTCCAGTGCCGTCTGATACATCTCCTGCTGCAGAGCCTCGCTACGCGGCAGGGCAAAGATTCGCTCCGCCACCGGCCGGACCTGGCGCGAACTGCCAACCACAGTCAGAATCCGGGCCGCCAGCAGCAGCGAGCCCGGATTCTCGGCGTTGACCGAGTCCAGGAAGCCGGCAATATTGACCTCACACGCGTTACGCAACAGGCGTTCAGTACGATCAAAGTCTACCTGATCACCCGGATTGGCGCGACGGAAGATACGCACCAATGCTCCGCACTGCTGCAGGTAGTGCGCCGCCGGCAACCTCAGCTCCAGATTCTTCTGCGCCAGATAGCGAAACGCCACCGCCTCGTCCTCGGTAGAACCGGGCTGCAGTAACTCAAGCACGTGAAACGCCTCAACCTCGGACAGCTTCTTAGCATCGATGCGGAACAGGTCGGAGAATTCGGAGCCAATGCGCCTACGCGCCTGACGGCGCACATCAAAGACCGGATCGTGCAGGTAGAGGTTGTAAAGCTTTTCGTAGAGCGCGTCGCGGTCTGTGTGGCGGAACTCGGCGGCCACCGTAAGGCGCACCTGCCGGTGCGCATCGGCAAAACAGCTCCAGAGCATGCGCTCGGAACGTTCATCGGCGTCGTTCAGTATGATCTTGGTAGCAAAATAGCGCACCGGCCATTCCGGATCACCGACCATTTCGCGAATCTCGTCTATCCGCTCTGAGAAGAACCGATACGCCGCCGCGCCGTCAAACTGCTCACCACGTCCTGACAGCGCCACACGCCGCAGCGGCAGAAAGTCCTCGCTGCTGCTGATCCAGCGTTGCAGTATATGGGCAATCTGCCGACGATCAAGGGCGGCAATAAAGCAGGTGAACATCCCTTTCTCAGCGGCAAACTCCATTACGCGTGCCGCATCACGCGGGCTGCGCCGTCGCGCCAGACGTTCAATCCACAGCGTGTCGATACCGCTCAGCGCTACAATGCGGTGGTCCTGCTGCCGCGCGATCTTCTCGATCAATGCGGAATGCAACAACAGTGTGGCGCTGCGATAGCGGGCGCGGATGCGCCCTTCGGCCAGCTCGGGCGCTGCCAGAACCGCCTCAAGATTTCTACGCAACAGCGCCCGCAGCACTGCGTGCCAGACCAGCACACCAACCAGAACAACAATGGCTACACCAGAGACAGCCAGCACCGATGGCGGAACACCCAACGCATAATCTATGGCTTGCTGCACGCTACCTTCTCCTTGATGGCGATAGTGCCCGGTCCCTGCCTGAGGCTATCGAAGCATTCGCAGAACACGAAACACGTGAATCGGTTCAGCCTTGCCTTTGACTTTGACCGGCTTGAGCTGTTGCAGCTTGAACCGATCACCAATCAGATCGCGCGTATCCTCGGTTATGACCACATCGCCGGCACCGGCAACGCCTTCGAGGCGTGCCGCGACGTTAACCGTGTCACCGATCACCGAGTAGTCCATGCGGCGGCTGCTGCCGAGATTGCCGGCTACCAGTTGCCCGGTGTGCAATCCGATCCCAACCTTGAGACTCGATGCCGGCCCACGGAAGAAACCCCGGTCACGAGCGCGGACGCGCTCCTGAATCTCGACCGCACACGAGACGGCGTTTACCGCATCTTCGGCTTCCGAGACCAGCGGTACGCCCCAGACAGCCATGATTGCGTCACCGATGAACTTGTCTATGTAGCCGCGGTAGTTGACAATGATTTCAACCGCTTCGGTGAAATATTCATTGAGCACTTCGATGATGTACTCGGGCTCTCGGGTCTCAGAAAAGGCGGTGTAGCCACGAATATCGGCAAAGAAAATGGTTGCCTGTTTCTTGTCGCCACCGGGGCGCACCAGTTCAGGACTCTGCATGATGGTGTCGACCAGTTCGTTGGACAGATAGCGCGCAAACATGTCCTTGAC
>REDW01000112.1 GCA_007693325.1 Spirochaetaceae bacterium | reverse complement strand
CTGCCAGTATTTCGCTGTTTATGTCCTGATACTCGTGGACGGCCATGTTGCGGAAACCGATCATGCGCTTGAGTCCGGCAGCCAGTTCGGTCGGGTGAAGTCGCCGGCGAAGCTGTCCCCCGCAGCTGCCAGTTCCTGCCGGGCCCGCTGGTAGTTCAGCCTCTGATAGGCGGAGAGAGTGAGCATTTCGAAGGTGTCGGCGGCGTAGTGATCGCAGGTCAGGACGCGCCGGCCGGTGTGGATTACCTCAATGGCAAAGGTAGTCGCAGCGCCGCGCAGATCGGCCAGATCGACCGCATGGCCAAGCTCGTCCTCCAGTTCGGTTCGCAATTCGCCCAGCATCAGTTGGGCGCGGTCAAGCGGACTGCCGGGCGGCAGCAGCAGCGCAATATCGATATCGCCGGCCGCGTCCAGCGCTACAGTGATCAGCTGGTCCTGGTTACGAACAATACTCGGGAGTTTGCACAGGTTGAAGGGTTACGGATCATCGATTGGACTGAGGCGAAAAACGAGTAACGATAGTGTCCACCTGAGTGGGGCAGAGCACTGAGCGTGCCTCGCACAACGGGATCGGGCTTCGTTTAATTACAAGAAAGAAATCTGGCCGTACTCCCTTTGTACATCTTTGTCATCCACACAAACGTCCAACGATATCCCGCTTTGCTTTATCTAATATTCAATATTTTCATTGTCCTATGAGATACGTTGCGCGCCGTCTGGGTGAAGAGATGAAATAGCACAGCAGCCATGACCCTTGTCGGACCACGACAGAGCGGCGAGTCTATACTGGTGCAAAAACTACGCTGAAAAACTCCTGGAACGCGATGTTCGCCAGATCGTCAACGCCGCCGATGTCCGCCATTTTGAGTTCTTTCTGATAGTCGCTGCTGCCAGAATGCCACCCTGGTGCAGAACACAATCAACCAGATTTTCGTCCATCGGGATGGCGTGTGCCTTTGACGGCAGCTGGTTCTCCGGTGACAAAATCGTTCTGCATGTAGCTCAGCACTTCGTCGGTCGACACTACCTTGGCGACCGTGCTATTGGCAACTGTCAGTGCCGTTTCCTGGTTGGCTGTCGCCGTTGCGACTGCATCGCCTACCAGCACCACATCGTACCCGCGCGAGTTGCCTGCATAGGCGGTGCTCAGGACGCACTCATCGGTCCACAGGCCCACAATAACAATGGTATCAATATCAAGCGCTTTGAGTTTTTGATCCAGATATGAAGTGCCGTCCTCGTTAAAGGTCCAGAACATATCCAGATGCTTTCCGTGGTAGAACCAACCGTCGGAGATTTCCGCTTCCGTGGGAGCTATCTCGGATAGTGGTTTCAGACCGGCTGCGCCGGTGAAGACGTAGGCAGCGTTTTCCGGGTCTTCTGGACGTAGCCCTCTCGGACCATACCATCGGTCCATGGCGTTGGAAATGCCGTCGTCAAATCTACGGCTCCAGGCACTCCAGGCAATGCAGACTCCGTCACTGCTCGATCGAGCTGTTCGAAAAGCTTTGACCAGTTTGACCATATTCGGAAGAATATCCCCAGCGTATGCCCTGTACTCTTCCTGGCAGTCATCCAGCAGCAACGCTATTCTGCGCGGACGATCCTTCAATTTCCACGATGCCCAAAACGCCAAAGGGCACCCGTTGGGACCTCCTGGAGTCCTGCTGTAATTGTCCATGGGTTGCAACGCGAGATTCATGTCCCGATGCTTGCATGGCTGCTGCAGAGCTTCCTCGAGTGTCAGAATGTTGCCTTCAGCGTTCTTCATCGTAGTGTTCCTTTAGACAAAATGTTACGTTGCTACGTAAGGTGATTCAGTATAGGAGCCCGATCTTAGCCGGTCAAGAGCAAAAAGAGATCAGTAACGGTTGCTGTGTACCAGGTCCCAGGTCTATCTCGAAGACGGTAGTTGAGAAAATTGCTTCGTTTTAGTATCTTTAATCGAATTGGCAGCCAAGGGGGCACGCGTGGGTGAAACATTGGTGCAAACAGATCGATCGCTTATCGGACTCTTACGGGCAGCGCTCTCTTTGGGCGACTACCACCAGATCATGAATGACCTGTACGAAGAAATCTTCGGGGAGCACCAGATGGTCCATTTCCCGCTCTACGGATCTTCGGCCGATACCTTACTCGAGGGTCAGACCAACCTCACCGATGCCTGTCTCGATTTCTTTCCCGATCTCACCGATAAACGCGTGCTCGAGGTCGGGTGCGGCAACGGTGTTCAGTCGATGTATGTCCTTACCAATCGCGGCCCGGGCCACGTTACCGGTATGGATCTGAATCCAAACAATATCGAACTGGCCGACCGCATTGCGGCAACTAAAGGTTTGTCAAATATCAGCTTTCTGGCATCGGATGCCCAGGATATGCAAGGCATCCCCGATGCAGCCTTTGACGCGGTGCTCAATGTCGAGAGTGCCTTTCACTACCCCGATAAGCCGTCGTTCCTCAATGAGGTGAATCGCGTACTGAAGCCGGGAGGCCGGTTTGTTATGGCAGACATTCTGATGAAACCCAACCGTCGCAGTTCTCTGCTGCGCATGTGGGAACGTCGCCTGTCGCAGAACTACTGGTTTGCCGATTCGTATCGAACCGCCTTTGCCCGCGCAGGCCTGCGGATTGACGCCGAGCGCGATATCACCGACCCGGTGCTGCAGGGATTCCGCTCTCGAGCGTCGTGGTTTCAAAACCACAAGATTCGCGGTCGGGTGCGACGAGCACATATCATGCTCTTCGTACGCGCCCAGGTCTTCCGTCACGTCTATTACTTGCGAAGAATCTGCTCGTATCACATTTTTTCTGCGGTCAAGCCGAAAAAATAGCGCAAACCGCCGCGACAGCGCTTCCGTATCTCTACCTTTCAGAACCCTTCCAGATCATTCCGGCCGGCCGGCTTGATCAGCAGAAGTACCGTACAACGCCTCCTTTGTTGGCGCTTTGCCGGCACCAACTTTGATGCTACAATGAGCTTATACTGTTACGGAGGTATATCATGCCCGGATTATTGCCAGGAATCGACCCGGAGGGACTGCTCGAGTACTCAGTAGTGTTCACCGATCGTGCACTCAACCACATGTCACAGGCGTTTCAGAGTGTCATGCGCGACATATCTGCCAGCCTCAAGAAAGTCTACGCCGCCCACTCGGTGGTGGTGGTGCCCGGTAGCGGAACCTTCGCCATGGAGTCCGTCGCGCGCCAGTTTGCGGTCGGCCGGCCGTGCCTGATTGTGCGCAACGGTTGGTTCAGTTATCGCTGGACTCAGATCCTCGAGGCGGGCGGACTCGCTTCCGAGCAAACCGTGTTCAAGGCGCGGCGGGTCGCCGATAGACCGAAGGCGCCGTGGACACCCGCTCCGGTAGACGAAGTCATCACCGCCATTGGCAAACAGAAACCGGCTGTGGTGTTTGCACCTCACGTCGAGACCTCCTCCGGGATGATGCTCCCCAACAGCTACATCCGCGCGCTGGCCGAGGCAACCCACGCCGTGGACGGCATCTTTGTGCTGGACTGTGTGGCGTCCGGGGCGGTCTGGATCGACATGCAGGCCGAGGGGGTCGATATCCTGATCAGCGCGCCGCAGAAGGGCTGGTCATCCTCACCGTGCGCCGGGCTGGTTATGCTCGCAGAGCGTGCACGCAGCCGCATAGAGGACACCCGGAGCAACAGCTTTGCCTGCGACCTGCGCGCCTGGCTACGTATCATGGAAGCCTACGAGACCGGCGGCCACGCCTACTACGCTACCATGCCGACAGACTCGCTACGAACCTTCCGCGACACCATCGTGGAGACCGAGGCCTACGGCTTTGAACGGGTGCAATCCGAACAGCTGGAACTTGGTTCCAGAGTACGCAGCCTGCTGGCTGAGCGTGGATTTCCCAGCGTGGCCGATGAAGGTTTTGAGGCGCCCGGAGTGGTGGTCAGCTACACCGATGATGACGCTATCCGCAGCGGAAAAAAGTTTGCCGAGGCTGGTCTTCAGATTGCTGCCGGTGTTCCGCTACAGTGCGATGAGCCTGAAGATTTCCGTACGTTCCGTATCGGTCTGTTCGGTCTGGATAAGCTCCACAACATAGATCGTACCGTGACGTATCTGGAGCAGGCGCTGGACCGCATGGGCTCCTGAGGTCCGCCGCCGCTGATGCTGAACAACATTTTCGGCACCACTTTCAAATTCTTTGCGGCATTCACACGCGCTTCACAATAGAGTGTTACCCTTCCCGGTAGAGAATTGAACCAGACACTCAAGGAGTTCGTGTATGATATCGTCCAGAAGAAATGACAAGCAATGCCAACACAAGGCACCGCCGCGACCCGTGCGCGTGGTGGGTCTGCTGGCGCTACTGCTGCTACTGACCGCAGGGACGGCTTCGGCGCACATGCACTCGCGCGGCCGGTGGGCCTCTGAAGCAGACTATCTCGCTATGATGATTCCTCATCACCAGGAGGCGGTTGACAGTGCTCGTGAGCTGCTGCAGATTACCCAGCGGCAGGAAATGGTCGATCTGCTCGAGTCTATCATCGCGGAGCAGACCAGCGAGATCGAACTGATGCAAAGCTGGCTGACCGAGTATCATCCCGGGACACAGGCAAGCGATGAGTACCAACCGATGATGCGCTCGTACGAGGGGCTTGATTCGCTCGAGGCCGACCTCGTATTTCTGGAGGACATGCATCACCACCACATGCACGCAGTAATGACGTCGCGCATGCTGCTTCGCAGCTCGGCTGTAGAGAACCGCGAGGTCGGTCAGTTGGCCCGCAACATTATCTCGTCACAGCTCGTTGAGATCGACCTTATGCGTGATCTATACGCAGAGTGGAGCGATCAGGACTCGTTTCGGGGACAGAGGGGAATGCACGGCAGAAGACCCAACAGGAGACCGGGGCGCAGCGGCAGGTAGTCACAAACTATACAGACCCTCCAATTCCACGCTACGATAGCTCCATGAAGTTTACAAAGCTCGGCAGATCCGGCTTGAAGGTGAGCCGCATCTGCCTCGGAACAATGAACTTTGGCCCACGCGCAAGCGAAGAGGATTCCCACGCAATCATGGACCGCGCGCTGGACCTCGGTATCAACTTCTTTGACACCGCCAACCGCTACGGAGCCGATGTAGAACCCGGCTATACCGAGAGCATCATCGGTCGCTGGATGAAGAAGAGCGGCAGGCGCGACAGCATCGTGCTGGCAACCAAGTTCTTTGGTCCGATGGGGCCCGCAGCCAACGACGAAGGGCTGAGCGTCTACCACATGCGCGCCGCGATTGACGCGAGCCTCAAGCGGCTTCTCACCGACCGCATCGATCTCTACCAGATGCATCATATCGACCGCGGACTACCCCACTTCAAGAGCCCGGCAACCTACCTTAACGGCGATCTTTCAAACCTGATCTATCCACCACACCTTCCACCGGGTACCACGTGGGACGAGATCTGGCAGGGTTACGCCCAACTCATCAGCGCCGGCAAGGTTCTCTACGCGGGATCGAGCAATTTTGCCGCCTGGAACATTGCGCAGGCAAATGAACGCGCCGCTGCGCGCGGAATGCTGGGGCTGATCAGCGAGCAGAGCAAGTACAACCTGCTGACTCGCCACATCGAGCTGGAGATGGTTCCGGTGTGCCGTGAATACGGCGTTGGCATTCTTCCCTGGAGCCCGCTCGGTGGCGGTGTGCTGGCCGGAGGTGCGCACGACGACGGTGGCGGTCGACGCACCGCCAAACAGCACGATGCTGAGACCGAGAAGAAGCGCAGTGACTTTGCGGCGCTGTGCAGCAAGCTCGGTGAAGAACCGCCGGTGGTTGCACTGGCGTGGCTGTTGCACAACCCGGTAGTGACTGCGCCGATCATCGGACCGCGGACCATCGCGCAGCTCGAGAGTGCCGTCCGTGCGGTCGATCTGGCGCTCGATAACGATCTCCTGGCCGAAATCGACGCCATTTTTCCCGGGCCGGGAAACCAGGCTCCCGAAGCCTACGCGTGGTGAAACGCACGGCGAAGGTGATACAATCAGCCAAGGAGGATACCGATGATTGCACGCATCCCCCTTAGCGGGAAACAACTGGCAACTATGAACCTGCGCCCGGATATCTGCAAAAAATCCGGCGCTCAGATCATCAAGAAGGAATTGATCGGCGGTGAAGCGCAGCTCGCGGTGGTGAAGAAGGAACTGCAGGCGTGGCTGAAGAGCTCTGGTGAAGTGACGCTTGAGATGGAGTTGGGACCAATTATTGAGCAGATCGACCAGGCGTTCTCGTAACAGCCTCGATCGGCGGTTGCGGCCGCCGAGCAACCACACGCCGGCGCGAGCTTCGGCTTTCCGGACGTTGCTTATTCGGGCTTCAGATCCTTTCTCGCCTTCATATCATCGATCATCTGTTGCCAGTATTGGGCCAGAAACGGTGGGTTCTTCATGCTTTCAAGTATGTACGAGCGATCGGCTCGCGAGAGGTCGAGCACCGCTGTGATCATCTCCTCCTGATACAGTCCCGCCTCGGCCAGCGGTATACCGCCTGGCTCACGGATGAACGATGCACCGCTGGAAGTCTGCTTGCCGTCCGGAGATTGCCCAACGGTGTTTGCCACGCAGTGGAATATCTTTGAGTTGGGGCCAACAGGCTGCTGCGCCCGTCCCGAAGCGCGTTTCCAGCACACCGCCTCGATTTCATCGGAGCTGCACGATGGCTGGAAGAGAATTTGCGCTCCCGCCATGGCCGGAATACGGTACAGTTCCGGGTGACGTCCATCGCGACAGATCACCAGCGTGCACAGCACTCCATCAATCTCAAACAGTGAGAGCTTGTCTCCACCTCGACAGTACTTCTTCTCATCCCGTCCGGCCATATTCACCTTGGCGTATTGGTGCACAATCTCGCCGTTGGGGCTGATGACGTGGGCCAGATTCAGAAAGCGATCATCCGTCTTTTCAATTGTTCCGGCGATAACCCATATCCGGCGTTCAGCGGCCGCCGCACACGTCTGTGTGAGGACGTCCTTCACGCGAGACTGTTGCAGAGATACCGCAAGAGGGAAGCAATAACTTGTCAGACTGGCCTCGGGAAACAGCACAACGCGTGAGCCCGCGTCCGCGGCACAGCCGATGAAGTGAAGGGTGCGCTGGAGATTGAACTCCAGCGATTTGGCCCAGTGTAACTGGACGCATGAAACCTGCAGTGTTGCCGCCATAGCGCTCCTTCTTCAGCTATCCTAACACATCGCTGGGCGTTGTGCCGTCCATGCCGGGCATCGAAAAACCGATGGCGCCGAGTTCAGCCATCAGGCTGCGGCGCTGGTCCTGATCGAGCGGCTGCAGCGGCGGCCGTACGGTAGCCCAGCCCGGATGTCCGCAATGCACGCTGATAGCTGCCTTGAGCGCCGGGATCATCGGATAGCGCTGGAATATCTGACGCAGCGCGGTGAGCGCAGCCTGGTGCGCGTCTGCATCGGGCGCTCTCCAGGCAGCCGCAAGCGCCGCGATAGCCCCCGGATTCACATTGGCGGTAGCACTGATACAGCCTGCTCCGCCCGCGCGCCTGGTGGCGAGCAGGAAAGTCTCGCTGCCGACAAAGACATCAAAATCCTGAGACTGGAAGGTCTCGAGCATCGCGCGGGTGTTTTCCCAGTCACCCGAGCTATCCTTTATTCCGACAACCGTGCCCGGGTAGGATTTCAGCAGACGCTCGATCAGATTAGGGCTGATGGAAATCCGGGCTATCGGTGGAATGTGATACAGATAGATGCGCAGCCGGCTATCGCCGACCCGCTCAATAATCTCTGCATAACTGCGAAACAGTCCCTCTTCGGTAACGCCCTTGTAGTAGAACGGCGGGAGCATCAACACCCCGCCGCAACCGAGGCGCACCGCCTGGCGCGTCAGCTCCACGGAATCCGGAAGGGCGCAACACCCGGTCCCGGGCATCATTCGCTCGGCTGGAATGGCCGCTTCGACCAGTGTCTCGAGCAGATCAACCTTCTCCGCTACTGACAGCGAATTTCCCTCGGAATTGGTACCAAAGAGCGCCAGCCCGACGTTGTTGCAGAGAAGCCAGCGACACTGGCATACCAGCCGTTCAGCGTCCGGGCACAGTGTGCGGTCAAACGGCGTCACCACCGGAGCAAGCACCCCTTGAATACGATTATCCGTCATCACTTCCTCACTGTTGAGCTGATTTTCGCTGCGTTGTCTCATGGTGCACTCGCCACACCGTTGGGTCAAGCCCGTAATGGTAGGGGTTCCACGAGCCGTATGCACTTTGCATGATTCATGCAATCTGCATAGCTCCACTATGCATCCTGTATGAGCCGTGTTGCGCTGCGCAGGTCGTAAAATCTAAGGATATATCCTATAGGCAATTAACAGCTTCTAAAGGTCAGGCAAATCTTGGCATGACTATTGCTGAGATTGGGTAAGGAGATCGGTGGAACGATTACAAAGCGGACCGTGATAGTCCCCTCCAATGAGATTGATAAAGGATGGAACGATGAAAACGATAGCAACCCTGATCATATTGGCCCTTCTTACCGCGTGCTCCAATCCCTTTGGTTCCAACCCGGATAGCTCTGTCGGTCAGAGCGGTACCGAGCCGGAATCCGAGGAAGTGCAAGTTGATTCACCCGATAGTTTCGCTGAATGGAATCACTGGAGCATCACGCAGTCCGGCAGGGATTTCACCGAAGAGAGCTTCCAGATTACCGGCAAAGTATACTTCTCCGCTCTGACCACGGGCAGCACCGAGCTTGATAAAATGTACATCACGTTGAGAGACGATGATTCTGCTCTGTTTGGTGTAAAATTCCTCGCAAACAGCGGCGGCAGCCACCAGCGCAAGTCCGCCGATCTTGGAACAAATCTTGGGGGCCAGGCGCGGGTTGAGATTCTGGACTCACTCTGGACCGCAGACGGTGCGGTTCCATTCAGTTTCTCATACGACGGTGAGTTCATTACACTTCTTGTTGCTGGTGTGGAGCGTGGCAGTTACTCGGTGACCGGATTGAGTGGGGCAACAAGCGTGCGCGTTACCATCGTTGAGCGCACCACAGAATTTCGTGCAGAACTGAGAAACATGTTTCTGAACGACAAAAGTCTCGGCAGCTTCAAGACGGAATAACCCGGCAACCCCGCCGACGGCGTTGCGGGTCCGGCTATGATGATTCATTCCGCGGGGGGCGTCCCGGCCGGGGTGCCAGCTCTGCGGCTCAGGGCCACCAGCACAACACCAACCTCGTACAGCAGGGCCAGCGGCAGGGCAACAAGTAGCATCGATATCGGATCAGCCGGCGTAAGGATCGCTGCAACCAGCAGTAGCGCAAGGTAGACGTAGGCGCGGATCGCGTGCAGCTGTTTCCTGCTGACGATGCCGCTCACGCCGAGAAACCAGACCACCACCGGAGACTCAAATCCAAGCGCAATTGCCACAGTTGTGTTGGCTATGAAACGTACGTACTGCTGCAAGTCAAAAACGGCATCAATCTGCGCATGATCGAAGGCAGCGAAGAAGTCGAAAAGCGCCGGCAGCGCTATCCGATAGGCAAACAGTGCGCCGCCGGCGGCAAA
>REDW01000053.1 GCA_007693325.1 Spirochaetaceae bacterium | reverse complement strand
CGGGTGTGGGGGAATGGTGTGTCTCATACTCCCATAAACACACTCATTCGCTCTGGTGATTCAATTCTACGCTGCGATCACCAAGCTTCGTGGCAGTTATCATTGATTGCGGCTAGCGGTTTGTAGTAGACTGTGGCAGAGACGGGGACGGTGAATGAAGTATTCCAAACTTATGAAAGAACGCGTTCGGCGTACTGAAGTGCTGTTTCGCGAGCTCGGCTATGAACTCACCGACAGCGAGATGCTCGAAGACAGCTACACCGCCGGGTTTGAAAGCGATGATGGCTTCCAGGGCGGACTGTTCATCGATCGCGAGAGCAAATTCCTGGAACTGGCTTTCACCTTCGCCTTTTCGGCCCACTTCGCTGATTTCATCCGTTCACGGCTCGAAGACATCGTACACATCTGCTATGAATACGGCTCCTACTTCAATCTCGAGACCGGCGATGGCGAGATTGCACTCTCGGTTTTCTCCAAGATCTACTACGCCGGTCTGAACTACTTCTCGCTCAAAGAGACCGTTCGCGATTACCGCGAGGCCATCGACACGCTCGAAGAACTGTTCCAAATTCAGCGTGAGTTCGGCCGCGGGGTTTCGTATGGAGATACATAACCTGATGGAGGATGAAGTCCTCCAGATTGTCAACCAGATCTGCGACGAGCAGGAAGCAGCGGGTAACCCCCACAACTACAGCACGTCGCGGCTGTGCCGCCTCGATGCGGCCTGTTACGTGTTGAACCGCATGCCGCCGCGCTACGTCACCTCGGCGCGCGGAATGGCACATGTCGAAACCGACATCGCCGGACACCCGCAGACACTGATCGACGCGGTAACGCTCTCACACGAGGCACTGCGTCGGGTCTCATTTGTTCAGCGCTCGTACTACGCGGACCCCGCCGCACATAGCGAGGTGCAGTTCCAGGAAGGCCCGCACTTCAACTTCCCGACCATCAAGGGCCGCTTGTTCAACGGGAACACCTTTGAACCGATGTCGGACATCGAGGTAACACTGCTGCTCGATGAGCAACTAGTGAAGATGTTTGATCCACGCTGGCAGAACCCGTATCTGCTGGCTGCCAACACCTACGGCACCTATCTGTTCTGGCCCACCTCGCTGCCGTGTGAGGCCGACGCTCTGAAACGCTTTGATTTCGAGATATCGGCGCAGGTCAAGGGCTTTGAACCGCTGCAGCACTTCTTCACGCTGGAACTGACCGCGGATCCGCGCCGCGCCGAGGTATTCCGCTTTGACCGCGAGCACGCGGTTCCTGATCTCTACATGTTTCCGCTGTAGACCGGAGCCGACCCTCGGGGTCACCTGTCAGAAGCTTTCCGAGACAATCTTGACGTCATGCAGGCGCCCCTCGCACTCATCTTCGATAAACGTCAGGACCTTGTGCATGACCGATTCTCCGTAACGCCGCGAATTGGATACCATGGCGGCGCCGAGTTGCGAATAGCCGAGGCTGCTATGCAGGTCTACCTCGGCAACGCTGAGGCGGTACTTGCGGATCAATCGATCGCGAATCGAGTGTACGATGCGGCGCTTCTCTTTGATCGAGGCCACATCGGGCAACTCGATGATAAACTGAATCATCGAAACAACCATGAGACGCACAGAGTAGCACGAGCGCGGCAGAGAGGTAAACGCGGCCCGCCGCGGAACTAGGCGCGCCGCGGCCGTATCAGCAGAACCATCGCCAGCGCCATTACCAGATAGCTCAGGTTGGCGCGCGCCGACGCCGCGTGAATCGGGCGGATGTCAAAGTAGAGACCAACATCGCCTGACTCGATGAACAGGTAATCGTGCGGTCCAAGGTTCTGCCGATAGTAATCGGTACTGTGACGCGAATAGACTCTGCGCTCCCGGTCCTGCACCACCAGCAGGCTGGGCTCCAGTGCCACCAGCGACGTCAGAATCGCCTGACCGGCCGGTTCAACCAGGTTCCCCTCGTCAACATGACGCGCAATGATGTCGAAACGCGTCTCGGTGCGCTCTTCCAGACTCTGGGTATCAAACCAGATAGGAATCACGCCGGCCACAAACCCCACAATCACCACCACAGCTACGGCAACAACGGCCGCCTGCGGCGACTGGGTGCCGCGTGCTTCGTCGCGCCGTAGCGGCACAAGCTTAGCCAGACGCAGCAATCTCAACACTCGTCCGCTGCGCACAGCCTTGGCGATCTCGATCACGTTGGAAACATGGCTGAACCCGGCCAGCGTTGCGCTACCGGCGGCGGCTGCCAGCATCGCGGGCCCCGAGACCAGCACCAGCAGCGGAATCGATGCCAGGAAATCGATCCAACCGCGCTCGGAAAAGAAGTAGCGTCCCATGCGGCCGTGCAGCAGCGCAAAGTACGAGCGCACCAGGAAGTCAATTGTGAAGATGACATCGAGACCGAGGCCAATATAGAGCAGCATGATGCGCTGCTGCCACGCAAGGCGCAGAATAACGGCCAGTTCCTCGGCAAAGAAATGGATGACAACCAGGATCACCGCAACAACGATGAGTCCTTCAAAAAACGCAGTACTCTTCTTCATACTCTCTCCCGGTAAATTCTCCGCTGACTGTAGTATACTGCATACGTAGAGGTGCAGACAGGATGCAAAGGCTCACTCCCGTACTCATTCTCTCCAATTTTCGGAACCCCGCGACGTTTACATAACGTCTGTTTCGGCGAATAATGGCCCATCGATGCGCTTACCCCTGGCCGTACTGTTCAGCGCCGCTTTACTCGCAATACCGGTCTTCACGCTGCCCGCGGAAGTGGATGTTGAGGCCCTGCTGGAGCCCGACGCACCCTCGGCGCTGTTCTCGGCTGAGTTGGGAGACGCCGATGTCGATCTGTTCATCGACGGCTCGTGGCGCACCGGCCTCGGCGGCACACTCGGCTGGGCGTTTCACCCGGCGATCCCTCCCGACGGCCGCCGCGTAACCTTCCCCTACCTCTTCCCGGGCATGCAGCAGCGCCCCTACTACAACATCGTTGACCTGACAATCTCGCTGTGGCTCTATGAGCGCTTCTACTTCGAGACCACCTTCATCGACGACTTCGAGCTCAACTCGATACTGCTCGGCTATCAGGGGCAGGAGGACGAGTTTGTGCAGTCGGTCAAGGTGGGTAACGCCGGGCTGTCGATCTCGCCCTACCCCTATCTGTCGTTTGACCAGGCGCTGGAGAACTCTCCGGGCGCTTCGGCCGAGTTCATGACCCAGCACAGCCGCCACGAACTGCTGCTGCGCTACGAGCCGTCGGCCACCGAGCGGCAGATCTTCTTCGGCATGAATCAGCTCGACGAGCGCCGCATCGAACCGGCCAACTACGTCCGCGGGCGCTTTTTCATCCTGCCCGACGGCGGTGTCGAGAACCTCCAGGTCTATATCGAGTCCGCCGACGGCAGTTTTCAGGGCGATGACGGCCGCCTCTACAAGCGTGCCAACCTGGACGACGAGGCCGCCTACTCGGTGAGCGAAGGCTACGTTTTTCTGAGGCATGCGGCAGCGGGGCGAGTGCTGGTGTATTACCAGGTAGGCGCGGAATCCGTTGGCGATGCCGGGCTAGGGCAGGATGCCCTGATCGGCGAGATCAACCGGCCGGCGGAAGAGTTCCTGTTGAACACCACCGACCGGGTCAGCTTTCAGTTTGACGACATCGACTATTACGGCCTTAATCTGTCCGACCTGGAGGTCAGCATAAACGGTACGTCCGCTCTGCTGCTCTACCAGCCGGGGCAGTTCTCGCCGTTTGAGCTGCAGAACCGCTACGATGTATCGGGCTTCAATCTGGGCCGCGACGGCGAGGTCGAGAAGGCGTTTATCCAGCGTGAGAGCTTTCGCGAGCGCGATATCAACGGCCTGGCAATCACGCTTTCAGATGAGCGCGGCGAGCTGGTCGTGGGCGATGCCGGCGCCGATCTGCGCGCCCCGGTCAACCGCTACCCGTTTGCCGTTGGCCCGCAGCAGACCTACCCGCGGCTCTACGGTCCCAACCGCAGCCAGGCGCCCGGCTATACCGAGTTCCAGATTCTGACGCGCGCCCTGCGCCCGGTGAGCACACTGTCTATCGGTCCGGGGGCTATCCCCGGATCAGTAACCGTGCTGCGCAACGGACGGCCGGACAACAGCTTCAGTGTCAACTACTCTACCGGCGCGCTGGAAACCAGCTTCCCGGTGGCGCCCAACGACGTAATCGAGGTCAGCTACCGCAGCTACCTGGCGGATGCCTCCGGCGGCGACCTGCTGTTTGCCAGCGGCAATACCATCACCCTGAGCGACGCGCTGGAGCTCAAAATTGCCTTCGGTATCCGCTGGAACATCCTGTCCAATACCTACTCGATCACACCCAACGACCACCCCGGCACCATAACCTTCAGCAGCAGACTGGGCTGGGATTACGAGTTCTTCCAGGGTTTCATCGACGGTGCGGTACAGATCGCCAATCCCGACACCACCGGCGTGTTGCGGCTGCTGGGGATGGAAGACCGCGAGATCCGGATCCCGGCCGCCGACTTCGCGATGTTCCCGGCCAGCGCGCCCGACGGTGATTACCCCGGCCTCGGCGGGCTCACGCAGGCAAACCGCGGCCGGCTGCTCTACAAGGACTACTACAGCGAAGAGACCTTTGGCGGCGGCAGCCTGCAGAACTACAACGCCAGCCTGCCCTCCTCAAAGATCTACCCCTACGCCGATGGTTCGCGCATCGGCCCCTACCCGGCGCGCGCCGAGCAGGACGGCGTAGACGGCAACATCATGGTGCTGGACTTTGAGATGGACGCCGCCGATGAATGGGTCGGCGCGCAGCTGCGTGTGCCCGGCGGCCGGCGCGATTTCTCGAGCGCTACCGGGCTGACCTTTCGCTGGCGCGCGCTCGATCTTGCCGACGGCGACATCGACGTCTACCTGCAGCTCGGCGCGGTGGACGAAGACCTCGACGGTGACGGCAATCTGGACCAGGGTTCCAGTCCGCTGGTGCCGAGTTTTCCGTTCAGCCACCCCGGCTACGGCGTGCTGCGCGCCGGAACCGTAGCGCCCGGGCGCTCGCTGGTATTGAGCGAGGACGGAACCGGCAACGACGTACTGGACCGTGAAGTAGCGCGGCTGGTGTTCACCAGCGAGAGGCTCGGCAGCTATACTGATGGAATCGGCAACAACGATCTGCCCCTCGACCGGTGGCGCAGCGCAGAGATCCGCTTCAGCAGCGAGGACCGCCGCCGGCTGGCCGAAGCGCGTGCTATCCGCATCGTGGTTCTGAACACCAACGGCGAGGAGGTCGCCGGCCGGCTGCTCTTCGGTGAGTTTCGGCTGCAGGGGACGCGCTTCGCGGTCGACAACCGTGACTCTACCGATCCGCCTCCGGACCCCGACATCCCGCCGGACATCGTGGTGCGTGAGGTATTCGATCGCCCTCCCTCGGGGGTCAGACGCCTGGTGGATGAGTATTCCGAAGTGCGTGACGTCTTCCACCCCGAGACGCGCGACAATCAGCGCGTGTTGCAGATCCGCTGGGGTGATCCCGCGCTCGATCCGCCCCGCTGGACAATTGCAGACTACGTGACCCCGGTCCCCTTCCGCCAGTACGACAAGCTGGTGTTCTACCTGCGCCTGCAGGAACTCGAAGCGACAAACGGAGAGGATCCCAAGCTGACCGTGCGCCTGACCGACCAGGCCGGTCCCGGCGGCCGCGGGCTGGAAGGCAGCATCCTGCTTCCAGACCCCAACAGCGACCCGGAACTGCAGCGCTGGCGCCGCGTAGAGCTCGATATCCCGGCGCGCACCATTCGCCTCGACGGACCCGACGGCGGTGAGTGGCCGCTGTCGGTCGACGCGCCGCGCGCCGGCAACGATCTGACTCGCCTGGAAATCACCGTTGAGAACGCCGACAGAGGCACCATCTACATCGATGAGATTCACTGGGCCGACAGCCGGATTTCGCTGGAAGGCACCTCGCGGCTGGCGCTGGCGTGGCAGGTTCCCGGTACGGTGTGGTCGGTGCGCGGGACCGACATCGTGCGCGATCTGGACATCGACCACGACATGAGTGTACGCAGCCAGGGATTCCAGACCGAAAGCCAGTTTGGTGCATCGGCCGGGCTGTTTGCCTCTGCATCGGCGCTCAGGGCAACGGTTGGCGCTACACGGGTGGAGACCGACTACTCGATGGCAGTTTCCGAGGAGACCGTCACCTATAGCGGCGGCCACTCGCTGCGCTTCCCGGCAGCAACCTCCCCGGTGGTGGTGATGGAAAGCTACCGCCGCAGCTACCGCACCGCGGTGCCTTCGCTGTATCGCTCCAATGCCCTGCTGCTGGCAGAAGATGAGCTTGGGGCGCTGCGATTTGACGCCTTCGCGCGCCTGCGCAACCAGAATATCAACCAGACCTGGCGCGTGCGGCTGGAGTCCAGCTGGGACCGCGCAACGTCGTTTGAGACGCAGTTTTCGCTGATTCACTCCGCGGGAAGCTACGTGCTCTCCGACGGCGATGACTACTTCAGCTCCTGGTTTGACGGCTACTCGCTGTTGCTGCCGTACCAGCAGGGCTCGGGAATAGAGCGGCGCACCGTTTCGCTGAGCACGCTGCGTTTCGACCACGGCACGTTCAACGCGCGTGTCTCGCCCAACTGGGACATCGAAAATCAGAGCGTGACCCGAGGCACGCAGCGCAACCGCGGTAATCTGGAGCTGGCCTTCCCGCTGCAGTTCGGCGGTCCGGGCATCGACACGTGGACCCTGACCCCCGGCTACAACCGCGCCTTTGCATTCACTACCGACGCACCGGATCATGGCTCCTACCGCGAGGACATCAAGCACTACTGGCAGCAAACCGCCGAACAGCGCTACATCTTTGCCTCAGCGCCCTTCTACGAGTTGCTGGCACCGCGCGAGGAACTGCTGTTCATCGACGATAGCGCCGGGTTGTCCAGCGCACGCTACGATCCCGAAGCCAGTCTCAGCTACGGGCGCAACTTTGGCTCAAACATCCGCGATCTGTTCCTGCCGCACCGCGTGCGTACCGCGCTGCGCCGCAGCCTGGTGCGCAACGCCGACGCCATTACCGACACGCGCACCTACCAGCTTGAAATCAGCGCCGCAGCGGTCAACCTGTTCGGCAGCCTCGGCGCCTATCAGACCTTCGCGTTCTACCAGAGCGACGAGTTCCGCAATACGCTGGACTTCCGCCTGCAGTACCGCGAACCGGCACAGACCTACCAGATCGATGCGCAGCTGATCTCCGAAAGTGCGTTCTTCGGCCGCCGCAACCGCAGCCTGGCAGTCGAGCACGTGGCGGGCATCAGCGCACCGCAAGACACCCAGATTGAAGTGGACTCCATTGTAAGCTATCGCTGGCGCACCGACCCGCAGTCAATCTTCGGCATCTCCGCGCTGCAGCCGGCTGTTGAGCGCGGCGCCTACTATCAGCACATCGAACGCCTGACCCTGGGCCTGCTGCACTTCGAAGAAGAGCAGTGGCGTAATGAGCTCACCATCGTAATTGGCCATGAAAGCGGCATTGAGTTTCCCGAACAGGGCTCGGTGCGCGCCTATTTCGACATGGGCCTGGGCTGGAAACCGTTTGAACTCGACGGCGCCGAGCAGCGTATGTTTATCCTCGGTATCCAGGCCGGTATCGAGGGGCGGATCCAGTTCTGAGCTGATAGAGAGGCTTGGCGCCCGAAGTCGAATAAGCGATAAACATAGTCGCGTTTTTCTGGTATCTTTCACATCTATGAAGCAAGCAATCATGTACACACAAACCGACGAAGCACCGGCCCTGGCAACCTATTCGCTGTTGCCCATAATCAAGACCTTTGTCGATGCGGTCAACGTCAGCGTGGAGACCCGCGATATCTCACTGGCCGCTCGTATTCTCGCGCTCTTCCCGCAGCGGCTCAGCGCCGAACAACGGGTCAGCGATGATCTCGCGGAACTGGGTGAGCTGGTACAGCGTGCCGACGCCAATATCATCAAGCTACCCAACATCAGCGCCTCGTTACCGCAGCTGCGCGCAGCGGTTGCAGAACTGCAGCAGCAGGGCTACGATCTCCCCGATTATCCTGAGTCACCCCGGACCGATGAGGAGCACGATATCCGACGCCGCTACGACCGCGTCAAGGGAAGTGCCGTCAATCCGGTGCTGCGCGAGGGGAATTCCGACCGGCGCGCTGCTCGGGCGGTCAAAGAGTACGCCCGGATGTATCCGCACACAATGGGCGAGTGGAGCTCCACCTCTCGCTCGCATGTGGCCAGCATGAGCGAAGGCGATTACTTTGGCAGTGAACGCTCTACCACGGTAGGCGCCGGCGGTAGCGCTGTTATCCGGTTTGTGCCGGACAACGGACAACCGAACGTACTGCACGATTCGGTGAGCGTCGACGAGGGTGAAGTAATCGACGCTGCAGTGATGCGGTGCAAAGAGCTGCGCGCGTTTGTTGCGCGCGAGATAGAGTCTGCCCGGCAACAAGGAGTGCTGTTTTCGGTACACCTGAAGGCCACCATGATGAAAGTCTCTGACCCTATCATCTTCGGCCACGTGGTGTCGGTCTTCTTTAATCCGGTCTTTGAGAAGCACGCCGACACGTTCGCGCGTCTGAATGTGAGCCCCAACAACGGTCTCGCAGATCTTTACTCGCGCATAGCTGCACTGCCGCAGTCTGAACAGTCCGCGATCGAGGCCGATATTCAGGCGTGCCTTGACAACGGACCCGCGGTATCGATGGTGGATTCCGATCGCGGCATAACGAATTTCCACGTACCCAGCGACTTCATCATCGACGCCACCATGCCGGCGGCTATTCGCAGCTCCGGCCAGACATGGGGCCCGGACGGCAAACCTGCCGATACAAAGTTTCTGATCCCCGACCGCTGCTACGCCGGGGTCTACCAGACGGTTATCGATGACTGCAAGGCCCATGGCGCGTTTGACCCGCGAACCATGGGTAGCGTTTCGAATGTGGGGCTCATGGCGCACAAGGCCGAAGAGTACGGCTCGCACGACAAGACTTTTGAGATTGAGGCAGCCGGACGGGTGGAAGTGCTGGACCAGGACAGGAACCTGCTGCTCGAGCAGCGTGTCGAGCGTGGGGACATCTTTCGCATGTGCCAGGTGAAGGATAGTGCGATACGCGACTGGGTGCGCCTGGCGGTAGAGCGCGCCCGAATCACCGCGGCGCCGGCGGTGTTCTGGCTCGATGAGAACCGCGCCCACGATGCAGAGTTGATCCAGAAGGTGCAGTCCTATCTGCTCCAGCACGACACCAGCGGACTGGATATCCGGATCATGGAACCGGCCGCTGCAACCCGATTCTGCGTAGAGCGCGCACGCCGCGGTGAAGACACCATCTCGGTAACCGGGAACGTGCTGCGCGACTATCTGACCGATCTTTTCCCCATTCTGGAGCTCGGAACCAGCGCCAAGATGCTCTCGATCGTTCCGCTGATCAACGGCGGTGGTCTGTTTGAGACCGGCGCCGGCGGATCGGCTCCCAAGCACGTGCAGCAACTGCTGAAGGAAGGGCACCTGCGTTGGGACTCGCTCGGCGAGTTCCTGGCGCTGGCGGTATCGCTTGAGCACCTGGCCCGCACCTTTAACAACCCGGGTGCGCAGCTGCTGGCCGAAACCCTCGACCACGCAACCGCCGAGTTGCTCAAGAACGGAAAGTCTCCGTCGCGCAAGGTCGGAGAACTCGACAACCGCGGCAGCCATTTCTATCTGGCGCTGTACTGGAGCCAAGCAATGGCCGATGCCGAAGGACGGCCCGAGCTGCAACAGCGCTTTGGCGCGCTGGCTCAGTCGCTTGAGAATGCCGGCACGCAGATTCTGCAGGAGCTTAGCGACGCGCAGGGAGCTCCGGTGGATCTCGGCGGCTACTACCATCCCGACCAACGCAAAGCCGAGGCGGTCATGCGCGCGAGTACAACGCTCAACTCGATTCTGGCGAGGTTCTCAGATGGAACCACCGTGTAGTATCGTGCGGTGATCCCGTCAAACGTCTACGCATCCCGCTTGAAAAATGGAAGACAGTCTTCCATTTTTCAAGTACCATACAGAGGACACATACCTCAATCGGCGCTTGAAGACCGGCCAGATGTGTCTCAGGACAGCAAGAGCCGATGCCGCCGAAAGTATCGATGCTGCTCCCGCAATTGCCCACCGCAACCGCGCACGCGACAGAAGAGCGCTATCGCGTTACAATAGGCACCCGAGGAGGCCTACGGTGTCCAATTCAGGCCGCGAGCACAACGGCGTGATGATGCAGTATTTCCATTGGTACAGCGCCGCCGACGGTACGCTGTGGAATCAGCTGGCCGACAACGCCGCCGCGCTGGCAGAGGCCGGCGTTACCAGCGTCTGGCTGCCACCGGCCTACAAGGGAGCAGCCGGCGGTTACGATACCGGCTACGGCGTCTATGACTTGTTTGACCTCGGCGAGTTTGACCAGAAGGGGTCGGTGCGTACCAAGTACGGAACGCGAGACGAGTACCTGAACGCGATAGCGCGTGCGCAGTCCGCCGGGATACAGGTCTACGCGGACATCGTATTCAATCATAAGCTGGGGGCAGATCACGAAGAGGAGTTCCGCGCCACTCCGTACAATCCGGAAGACCGTAACCAGCCAACTGGAGAACTCCAGACAATCAAGGCGTGGACGCATTTCACCTTTCCCGGACGCAAGGCACAATACTCTGAGCTGCAATGGCACTGGTGGCATTTCAACGCCGCGGACCACAACGCGCTGGACGGTGCAACTGCTGCTGTCTACCTGTTTGAAGACAAATCGTTTGACGACAATGTGGACCTCGAAAAAGGGAACTTCGACTACCTGATGGGCTGCAATCTGGATATCAGCAACCCTGACGTACAGCAGGAGCTGTTCTACTGGGGCGAATGGCTGATGGACACAACCGGGGTGGACGGGTTCCGCTTTGACGCGGTCAAGCACGTGAAGTCCGGCTTTTTTCTCGACTGGCTGGCGCACGTTCAGAAGCACGCCGGCCGCGACCTGTTCGCCGTAGGTGAGTACTGGTCGGGTGAGAGCGAAGCGCTGCGGCACTTCATCGATGCTACCGACGGGCGCCTGATGCTGTTCGACGTTTCACTGCATTACAACTTCGCTGATGCCGGCAGGCGCGGCAGCGATTACGACCTGACGCTAATCCTTGACCACACACTGGTGAGCGAGCACCCCACCCTGGCGGTAACGCTGGTGAGCAACCATGATTCGCAGCCGCTGCAGTCACTGGAATCGGTAGTGGAGGCCTGGTTCAAGCCACTGGCGTACGCGCTGATCCTGTTGCGCCGCGACGGCTACCCGTGTGTCTTTGCCGCCGACTACTATGGTGCGCACTACCGCGACCGCGGCAGCGACGGACAGGAATACGAGATATGGATGGACAGCCACCAGTGGCTGATCGACAAGTTTCTCTACGCGCGCAAGACCTTCGCCTTCGGCCAACAGAACGACTACTTCGATCACCCCAACTGCATTGGCTGGACCCGCCTGGGTACAGCCGACCATCCCGGCGGCATGGCGGTACTCCTCAGTAACAGCGAGAACGGCAGCAAGCCGATGCAGACGGGGTCTCCACAGACCAGCTACATCGATCTGACCGAACATGTAAACGGTCCAGTGGTTGCCGATGAGAACGGCTGGGCAGAGTTCAGCTGCAGGGGCGGTTCGGTTTCGGTCTGGGTTCCGCAGTGAGGGTCAGAACGTGCAGCGGTCACCGGTTCCGATACTGAGATCGAAGATTCGCACTCCCTTCCTGCCACAGGTTTGTATTGCCCGGCAGGCTATTGAGGACCGGGTGCTTGCAGATCAGCAAGACCCATCGGGCCGCCTCATCTACCTGTCGGCGCCGCCGGGCTATGGCAAGACTACTCTGCTGTGCCGCGTTGCCCGGCGTTTCAACGGTGCCACCGCCTGGATTTCGCTCGATCCACTGGACAACGACCCGCACAGGCTGACCGACCATCTGCTTGCGGCACTACAACTGCCGCCAGCCGACGATGAGGCCGCATCTGACGGCGCTGTCCGGCTGATAGCAGCGTTGAACAGCATCGAATCGCTGGTAGAACCGGTTCTCCTGCTGTTTGACGATGCACACGCGATTCACAATGAAATTGTGTTCGACGCACTGCGCACGTTTCTCGCCTACCAGCCGCCGAATTGCCGTGTAGCCATATCCTCGCGCGAAGACCTGCCGTTACCGCTGCACTCGCACCGCCAGACAGACCGACTGGTTGAGCTCCGGGCTGCTGAACTGCGCGCCAGCGACAACGAAGCACGCGAGCTTCTCAGCCGGCTGGGAGTCGAACTGGAGCCGGTGGCGCTCGCCGGTGTTCTGCGTAAGACCGACGGCTGGTGGAGCTGCCTGAAGCTGTTTGCTATATCATGGCAGCAGCGCCGGCCCGAAGAGCGCTTGCGATTCCTGGAGCGGTTCCGCGGCACTTCGCGCTTCATCGCCGAGTTTCTGCTCGAGAGCCTGGTCTCAGCCCTGCCTGCGGAGCTTACAAACGCGGCGGCAACCGTGGCAGTGCCGGAATTTTTCAACGAATCGCTTTACACCCGACTCACCGGCCGCGATGATATCAGCAGCTTCCTGTCGCAGTTGCAGCAGCTGAACGTAATAGCCCTGCGCCCTGAAGAGGGAACCGCGCGCTACCGCTTCCATCCGCTGCTACGCGACTACCTGCGCCATCAGTTGCCGCGCGGACGGCGGGCCGAACTGCATCGACTCACCGCACGCTGGTTCGAGGAGAACGGTTTCTCTGATCGCTCGGCGCGTCACGTACAACTGGCTGAAGGTCTCCTTCGCGGTGGAGCCGGCCGGGAAGCACCCCTCGTGCCGCCGGCCACCGTTGCGGCCCACGGTGGTGTGTCCATCAGCCACCGTGAGTACCAACTGCTACAGACGCTGTCCGAGGGGCTCAGCAATGACGAAATCGCAGCCCGGCTGTTCATCAGCACCGGTACTGTGAAGTGGCACCTGAACAACATTTATGGCAAGCTCGGCGCCAGGAGCCGCACCGATGCCGTGCATAAGGCGCGCGCCGCCGGTCTGCTGCCATCGTAGACTGGTCAATGCCTGACCACAGACCCTACCAAAAACCCTACCAAAAACCCACCTTTTGACAGGCTGCGCTGCCGGGACCACGAGCTATTATCAGAAGTGAATTTACGGAGGATAGCTGAGTGCAGGATGACACGACGATACGGAGCAGCGGTCCACCCGAAGAACACTACGCGCTCGACATCGAAGGGGTGCTGACCGAGGTGTGGGATGAACGGCTGGACGGCTGGCAGCTGCTGCAGCTGCCCGGACAACATACGCGTATCAGCGGATACGTACGCGATCAGAGCGAGCTCTACGGCGTGATCGCGGCAGTTCGCAACATGGGCCTAACGCTGTTGCGCGTAGAGCAGATAAAAGACGAGTACCAAGTCAGAGGAGAAACACTATGAAACGGTCATGGAATGCGGCAAGACTGCTACGCACAGTTGCGCTCGGCACCCTGGTGGTTGCACTGGTATCGTGTGCATCATTTCAGGGCGATATCCCGCTAGATCTGGATGACCCGCAGGCGATATACATTTCCCCGCGCAACCAGGACGGCATCCAGGACGAAGTGATCCTTGCACTGGACATACCCGAGATGCAGGGATTGCGACTTGCCGGCTGGGAGGTTCAGATTGTATCCGAGTCCGGTCGAGATGTTTTCTCCTACGGAGAACAGAACTTCAAGCCAACCGGACTGCGAGGTCTCCTGCGCCGACCGCCGGTGGTGGATCCGCCTGAAAGCATACGCTGGGGTGGAACCGACTACAACGGCGCCTGGGTTGAAGACGGAGTCTACCTGTTGAGCGTCAGCGCGTGGGACTACAGCAACAACCGCGGCAGCTCACCGGATATCCGCGTAGTGGTGGATAACACACCGCCGCGAGCAACCGTAGTGGCCCCCTATACGGTGTTCGCGCCAACCGGAGACGGCAGGCAGGATGTGCTGGAACTTCAGCACCAGGATGCCTCAAGCGAGGACCTCTGGACCGCCGAGATCGTCACAGCAGAAGGAACTCCCGTCAAAAGCTTCCGCTGGAGCGGGCTGCCGCAAACCGCTGTCTGGGACGGTAGCGGCACTGACGGAACACCCGCGGCTGACGGCGCTTATCGCTATGTACTGCGTTCAACCGACAGAGCCGGCAACAGCTTCGAAACAACTCTGGATGATATTGTGCTTGATCGCCGCAGCTTCGCAGTCAATTTGACGGTGTCTCCGCTGGCGTTCTCGCCAAACGGCGACGGGGTGCAGGACACGGTGGAATTCACGATCCGCGTCGACGGCCGTGAACAGTTGACCGATATAGGTCTGTTGGTCAAGAACGCGCGTGGGGTAACGGTGCGCACCTATCCCGCCGAGGCGCTCACTTCCGGAGTGGTTCGCTTCGACGGTCGGGACAATACCGGCCGCAGACTCGCTGAAGGCGTCTACAACGGCGAGTTGCGCGCGGTATATCTCAACGGCTACAGCCCTGTGGTCAGTTCGCAGCCGTTCGAACTCGACGTCACGTCACCACAGGCAACCGTTCGTGCCTCCTGGACGCTCTTCTCACCCGACGGTGACGGGCGACGCGACACGGTCACAATCACCCAGCACTCCCGCGAGACCCTCGACTGGTACGGCGTCCTGAGCGATCAGAACGGTGGGATCGTGCGTGAGTACCATTGGGTCGGCAGACTCGGTTCGTTTGACTGGGACGGCACCGACACGCGCGGCGAAGTGGTGCCGGACGGGGCCTACCGCTACACACTGACGGCCACAGACAGGGCCGGTAACAGCGCAGCCTTCAGCGTGCCCCGCATCGTGGTCGATACTCGACCCACCCCGGTCCGGGTTACCCCGAGGCGCACATCGTTCAACCCTGCTGCGGACGCCGAATACAAGGCAGTAGAGTTCGATCTGGCAACCCAGGTGCCCGACGGTGTATCGCGCTGGGGATTTGCGGTGATCGATGAAGCAGGCAACGAGGTTATGCGCCACCAACCGGCTGACATCCGTACCGTAGCCGAGACCATCACCTGGGACGGCAGCTCACCAGCCGGCGCCGCTGCCGAAGGGCTGTACTTCGGGCGCCTCGAAGTCGAATACGAAAAGGGCAATCTCGCTAATGAGGTAACCGAGTACCCTGTGCGCCTCGACCGCACGCCCCCGGCAATCAACGTGACCATGGGCCAGCTTCCGTTCCAGCCGGTTGACGATGAAGCGCGCAACACGCTGCGTATTGCGGTATCGGTCAGTGACCCCAGCGGCGTCCGTCAGTGGTCCGCCGAGATTCTCGATCCAATGGGCAACCGTTTCAGACAGATACCGTCGCGCTCGTTCCGCAACGGCGTATTCCAGTGGGACGGAACCTCGGACAGCGGCGAGTGGGTTCAGTCGGCCAGCGACTACACGCTCGCAGTACACGCCGAAGACAGCGTTGGAAACCGCGGCAGTGCCGAGTTCAGCGTGCCAATTGATATTCTGGTGATGCGCGTTGGAGACCGGCTGCAGATTGTCATCTCGAGTATCTACTTCAAACCGTTCACGGCAGACTTTACCGATGTTCCAGCCGAGACACGCAGAACAAACCTGGCTACCCTGGACCGTCTGGCCGAGATTCTATCGCGCTACCGTGACCACAATATCGAACTCGAGGGTCACGCGGTGCGTGTACTCTGGAATCGCCCGGAATCAGTGTGGCAGAACGAAGAAAACCAGACCCTGATGCCGCTCTCAACCGCCCGCGCACGCGCAATCAGGGCAGCGCTTGTGCAGCGCGGTGTACCCGCCGCGCGAATGACAACCGTCGGGCGTGGTGGCTGGGCTCCGGTAGTCCCCCACGGTGACGAACAGAACCGCTGGAAGAACCGGCGAGTTGAGTTCTTCCTGTCGCAGTAATCCAACCGGTCAATGGGGCAGCCGAACAGGCTGCCCTATTCGACAACCACCAATGTGCCAACCATGCCGCTGGCGCGATGTCCCGGGACACTGCAGTAGAACTCGAAGCTGCCGGCCTGGTCGGCCACAAACTCTACCGTAGAGGTCTGGCCGGCGGCAATCACCGGTGTGGCGGCGTCGAACTCATCGATGACCCAGTCGTGGCGGCCTCCGCCGTTACGATAGGTGATGCGGACGGTATCACCGAGGTTGACACGAATCTCGTTGGGCGTGAATCGCAAACCGCTGCTGCTGACTTCGATTTCCCTCACCGATCCGCTCTCACCGGTCAGATCTACAGCGTCCTGGGAAATCACCGGAGCGGCAAACACCAGCGTCAATAGCGCCACAATCAATACAATTTTTTGCGTTTTCATACCACCAAGGTACGTAAGACGACAATCTGGGTCAACTATTTTTCCGGACTCGCTGCCACCGAGTGGATTTCCGCGGCAGCGACGCAGCCGCTACGCTGCCCGCCTGCGGGTAACAACCAGATAGAGCCGATGCAGCAGCAAGAGCACGTACCCCAGCAGCATGGCAATAAACAAAGCGCGCACCAACGGAACCGAGTTGACGGTAGTACCAAGCGCCAATGCGTGCACTATCACCATCGGGAATACAACGTAGGTCACAAGATGGATAGTACGCCACTGCTTGAGCGACAGCTTCAGCGGCTTGAAGAACCATGCTGCAAGGACGCCGAAAGTAAGCAGTATCAGGCCGATCAGACCAAGCGTCTTCTCGGTGAAGAGATAGATCTCTCCGGTAGCTACAAGGTCAAACGCGAGCATCGCCACGCCGTGAATCAGCACCAGCAGGTAGGCGGCTTTGCCTAGACTGCGGTGCGTTTTCAGCAGCGACGCCCGCTTGAACCAGCGCTGCAGCAGACCGACGCGCGACGCCAGCACAAACTGATAGAACATCAGAACCAGGCCAACCAGCGCCAGCAGTCGCGCCGGCAGATAAAGCCCCAGAAAAGCGGCATCCAGTCCCATAGTGTACATCTGCACGGCCTCGCGTAGCCAGGCTGCAGCGGGAAGCAGCGGAACCACAACCGCAACGAAGACAACAATCTTTCCGGCTGCAGTGGAACCCGCTGCAGCATCGCGTGTTGAAGCTGACATGATTGCTATTATAATCCCTGTATGCGTTGTGTGCAAATATGCAATAATGGGGCTGAATGATCACGCCGGAGTCTATACCGCCCAAGCGCCCCGACAACTACCGGATTGTGCACAGCGCCGACTGGCACCTGGGCAAACAGCTGAACGACCGAACGCGCGACGACGAGCACGAGCTCTTTCTGCGCTGGCTGCTGCAGCTGGTGCAAGACCACGCAGTGGACGCCATCCTGGTCAGCGGAGATATCTTCGATACGGCAAACCCCTCCAACAGCGCCTTGCAGCGTTATTACGACTTCATCGCTACGCTGGCGCAGCAACAGCACTGCGCGGTAGCGCTTATCGCCGGCAACCACGATTCGGCAGCGCAGCTGGAGGCTCCGCGGCAGGCGCTGCGCGCACTCAACGTCCACGTATGCGGTTACCTGGAAAGCCAACCTGCGGCCCGCATCCTGCTGCTGCCGCATCAACGGGACCCAAAGATTGCGATCGCGATGGTCCCGTTCCTGCGCGAGCGTGACCTGCGTCTCGGCAGCCCCGGAGAGTCGCCGGCGGAAATCCGCACCCAGCTTGTCAGTGGTTTGGAGCTGGTCTACCGCCAGACCGCTGCGGCAGCGTCACAGCTTCGCAGCGCCTGTCCGACCATCGCTACCGGTCATTTGACGGTGCTTGGGGCTACCCCGTCCGACAGCGAACGCGATATCCATATAGGCGGACTGGGAGCCGTTACGCCGGAGATCTTTGCCGATCTATTTGACTACGTGGCGCTGGGACATCTGCATCGGCCGCAGAGTTTCGGCCGCGCCGGACACGTCTGTTACGCGGGATCCCCAATAGCGCTCAGCTTCAGCGAGGCCCGCGATGAGAAGCAGGTCCGGTTGCTCGACGTGACCGGACGGAAAATCGAGTGCCACACTGTATCTGTTCCGCGATTTCGCGCGCTGCATCAGCTGCGCACAACAGCACGCGAACTCAAGACAGCGATCGAGCGTTTTGATCCCGGCAGCGCCGCGCTGCCGGCCTGGCTCGAAGTGACGATCAGCGGTGCTGCAGACGCCGCTGATCTCAACGAACAGGTACTGCAGCTGACCGCCGAGCGCAGCTACGAGGTGCTGCGCGTGGTGCGCGATCGGTCTATCAGCGAAACCCCGACCGCCGCAGTGCCCTTGAGTGAAGACGAGGCGATCGAGGCACTCATCGATGACCCCGCGAGCGTTTTCCAGCAATTACTCGATCGCCGCAGCGACCTGCAACCTCAGGAGGTGGACCAACTGCGCGCCGCCTTCGCCGAGCTGCTGGAGCTGCAACAGCAGGCACAGGACACACTGGATCAATGAGAGTGCTGCGCATTGCTCTGACAAACCTGAACTCTCTACGCGGCAGCCACGTTATCGAGCTGGCCCGCCAACCGCTGGCCGGAGCCGGGCTGTTTGCCATCACCGGCCCCACCGGCGCCGGTAAGTCCACCATACTCGACGCAGTGACACTGGCGCTCTACGGCAGAGCGGCGCGCTACGGCAACCGCCCCAGTCCCGAAGACGTGATGAGTCGTCACTGCGGCGAGTGCAACGCCGAAGTGGAGTTTGCAGTTAGCGCTGGAGTGTTTCGCGCAACGTGGCAGTTACGTCGTGCGCGCGGCAAACCCGACGGCGCGCTCCAACCAGCACAGCGCTACGTCTACAACGCCGCGGGTGTCCCGCTGACGCAGAAGATCCAGGAGTGCGAGCAGAAGATCGAAGAGCTGATCGGTCTCGATTATGACCGCTTTCTGCGCAGCGTGTTACTGGCGCAGGGCGAGTTTGCACGATTCCTGAAGGCCAGACCGGCTGAGCGCGCCGAGCTGCTCGAAAGTCTGACCGGAACCGCAATCTACTCCGAGCTCGGCAGGCTGGTGCACCACCAGCTGCGCGCGCGCAAAATGGCTCTGCAACAGCAACAGCAGTTGCTGCAGCAACTGGAAGTGCTCGATGAGGAAGCCAGAAGCGAAACCGAGCGTCAGATTGAAGCGCTCAGCGCTGCGTATCGCTCGGTCAAACAGGAGCTCCAGGCCGCCGGCGATATGCGGGCTCGCGTGGTACGGCTTCAGGAAGTCATTCAGCGGCGTACCACGTGGGCGGCGCAACAGGCCGAGGTAGAAGCCGAGCGCGCACGCCGCGCCGATGAACTCTCGCGGCTGGAACGCCACCGCCGGCTGCACCCCTATCTCGAACCACTTGCCCGACTGGAGGCCGCCGAACGCGAGAGAAACAACCTGTGTGAGCAGCTCAGCGCCGATCAAGAAGAAGCGCTGCACGCCCGGCAGCAGCTGAACCACGCCACCGAGATCCTGCACCGCGGCCTGTCTTCTGCGCTACAGCGTACCCAGGAGCAAACCGACGATGCACGCGGCATGCTCGAGGTTGCCCGAGGCGCGCTGGCTGCCGAGCAGGCGTGGCTCGAAGATCACCAGCGGGATGCAGCAATTGCTGATCGGTACGCCGAGCTGGTAACTGCGCTGACCGAGGTTCGCGCAGCACGAGCGGCGCTTGCCGAGCAATGGCAGACAGCGCACCAACGCGCGCAGGATCTCTGCGACCAACCGCTGCAAGAGTGCGCTCCCAGTGAGGCATTGCTGGCGCAGCTGCCGCTGCGGGCTGAACGGGCCGTTGAAGCTATACGCCGCGAGCGCGACAGCGCAGAGGAGACGCTCAAAGGAATCCAGCAGCGCTTGCGCAATGCCAGACTGGTCGCCGACCTGGCTGTATATCGCAATGAGCTGCTACCAGGCCGGCCGTGCCCGCTGTGCGGCGCCACCGACCACCGGATTACCGAAACAGCCGTGGCCGATAGCGAGCTTGCCGAACTGTCAACCGAAGCGGACATGGCCGAAGCGCAGGCGACAACGCTGCGGTCCAGACTGGAACACGCGATGGTCGATCTGCAGCAGCTGCAGCGTGACTGCGAAAAAGTGTCGCACAAGCTGCACGATTGCCGGGCGAGCGAAGCGCAATTGGCAGCACAGCTCGAGGCCTTCGCTATTGCACTGCCGCCTCCCACACAAGAGCAGGCACTGCTGCAGGAGTTGAAGCAACGCGCCGATTCCTACCGCGGCCACCTTGCCGAACTCAACTCCGCACTGCAGGCAATCGTTGGAGCAGAGCATCGACTTGCGGACGGTGAGCAAGCCATCCGCGAACTCGACGCCAAACGTCGCGGCTTGCCTCCAGTGTCCGCAGAAGCTGTGCGCAAGCAACAGGGTAAAGAACTCGACGTTGGCCAGGCCGAAGAGGACTATCAGCGCAAGCAGCGCAGCGCGGACAGCGCTCAGGCAGTGCTGGCCAGCCGCATCCGCGATGAACGCGCCGCCCGCGAACGGCTTGACCGGCGTCAGAGCGAGCTCGAATCTCTGCTGGCGGACACCGATATCGCCGGCGTGGAGCAGCTGCGCAAAGCCCGACTGAGCCAGACGGAGGAACAGCAGTTGCAAGAGCTTAAACAGGAACTTGAGGCGCGCGCCGGCGAGGCGGCTACGCTGTTGCGCAGTGCCGAAGAGGAAATCGAGGAACTGCGAGACAACCAGACACTGGAGGGCGCCGAGGCTGAGCGTTTCCTGCGCGAACACGAGAGTATGCAGCAGCGGGCCGAGCAGATACTGCGTGAACTGACAACCCTGCAGAACCGGATTGAGCGCGACGACCGCGATCGTGCCATTCTGCAACGCAAACGCACGGAGCTCGAGCAGAAGCAGCAGCAGCTGAAGGCCTGGGCGCTGCTCGATGAGCTGATCGGGTCGCACGACGGGGCCAGGTTTCGCACTATCGCCCAGTCGATCTCGCTGGATCTGCTGATGCGCCACGCCAACAGGCACCTCGCTCAACTGAGCGACCGCTATCGCATCGTTGGCAACCAATCCAACCAGCTGGGGCTCGATATCGAGGACCTGCACCAGGCCTCGGTGCGCCGGCCGATGCAGAGCCTCTCCGGCGGTGAAAGCTTTCTGGCCAGCCTGGCGCTTGCGCTGGGACTGTCCGATCTGGCAGGTCGAACGGTGCGCATAGACACACTGTTCATCGACGAGGGATTTGGTTCATTGGACGCCGGGAGCCTCGATATTGCCATCTCGGCATTGGAGAGTCTGCAGCAGCGACAGAAAACCGTGGGGGTTATTTCGCATGTTGCGCTGCTCAAAGAGCGGATCGCCGCGCAAATTGTTGTGGAGAAGCTGTCAGGTGGTGTGAGCCGGATTCTTACGTCGCCGTCTTGACACATCTTGACCGACAGTAGCCGGAGCGAATATTATTCGGCAAGTATAGTTAGGAAGATATGTCTGAATAAGGAGGACGTATGAGCAAGAAAAACATGACAGTCACCGTGGGACTCGCGGTTCTGATGCTGGCGCTGCTAGCCTCGCCGCTGGTTGCTGGCGGGCGCGCCGAAACAGCGGTTGACCGCGATACGCTGAGAATAGCGATTGGAGCCGAACCGGAGTCGCTCGACCCGGTTAAGATGACCTCGGCTCCGGCGGCAACCGTTGGTGAACACGTTGTCGAACGCCTGATCTACATGGAAGAAGACGGCACATTGACGCCGATGCTGGCAACCAGCTGGGAGGCCAATGCCGACAGTACGGTCTGGACCTTCCAGATCCGGCAGGGCGTGACCTTCCACGACGGCGCGCCGCTGAACGCCGAAGCAGTACGCCAGAACCTGGCACGATTTGTTGATCCCGATGTCGGCGCGGCCTACGCATTTCTGCTCGGCAGCGTACAGGACATTCAGGCAACCGGGGAGTATACGCTTCAACTGCGTCTGGCGCAGCCGTTCGCGCCGATCCTTTCGCATCTTTCCCACAGTTTCATCGGTATTGTGAGCCCTAACCAGATTCGAGACCTGCCACCCGAGGGCACGTTCGAAAACCCGATTGGAACCGGACCTTACGTTATGGATCGCTGGAGCCGCGGCGACAGCATCCGCCTCAGCGTCAACGAGGACTACTGGGGTTCCACACCGCAGATTCCCAACCTGGTCTTCAACTTCATCCCCGAGGAGTCAGCGCGTATCGTAGCGCTGGAAACCGGTGAAGCCGATGCCATCATGGCGGTACCGCCGCAGGATGTTGCACGCCTGGAGGCCGATCCCAATATCGACGTGGTCTTCCAGACCAGTGTTCGAACCATCTACGTCAGTTTCAACAATGTCCGTGAGCCGTTCACCGACGTACGCGTGCGCCGGGCGCTGAATTACGCGGTTGACAAGCAGGCTATCGTTGATTCGATTTTCGAGGGCAGTGGCTTCGTAGCCGACGCCCCCATCCCCGACGCGGTATTTGGCCACACCTCGGTTGGTCCTTATGAATACGATCCCGATCGGGCTCGCGAGCTTCTGGCAGAAGCCGGCTACCCCGACGGCTTCAGCATGACGCTGCACCACCCCACCGGACGCTACCCGCTGGACGCCACGGTTGCCCAGGCGGTCCAGTCGATGCTGGCCGACGTTGGCGTGGATGCCAGACTGGAGACCCGCGAATGGTCAAGCTACCTGCAGTTCACCGCGCAACCGCCGGAACAGGCCGAGTACGATATGTTCATGCTCGGTTGGGGCACGGTGACCCTGGATGCGGATTACGGACTGTACGCATTGCTGCACACCCGCCAGTGGAATCCCAACGGTAACAACCGCGGTTTCTACTCCAACGAACGCGTCGATGAACTGCTGGACCAGGCCCGGGTTGAGACCAACCCCGATCAGCGGGCTCCGATGTACCACGAAGCAGTGCAGCTGATCTGGGAAGACGCCCCCTGGATCTTTCTTTACAATGCTGCGCAGATCAACGCGGTGCGCACAAACGTTGAAGGGCTGATTCACCATCCGCTTGAGAACCTCAGCGCCTGGGATGCATACTTCCGATAATCGGTTGATCCTGGCCCCACCTCGGGGCCGGGATGCCGTGTGACTCTCTCTCGAGAGTCACACGGCATCCTTGTTTGTGGGAGAATCATTCCTTGTACCAGTACATCGTACGCCGGCTGTTGCTCACCGTCCCCGTGGTTCTCGGAGTATCGATCATTGTCTTTTCGATCATCCGATTGATACCCGGAGACCCGGCGCGGGCAATTGCCGGAGTAAACGCAACCCCGCAGTTCATCCAGCAGGTGCGGGTACGCTACGCCCTCGACCAACCGCTCTATATTCAATACGGGCGCTTCATCACAGATTTCATGCGCGGTGAACTCGGTAACTCGATCTTCAGCGGCCGCCCGGTAACCACTGAGCTTGGCGAACGCTTTCCGCGTACACTGCTGCTGGCAACAATCTCCCTGGTTATTGCAACCATACTGGGGGTCAGCGCCGGCATTGTCTCGGCAACAAGACGCAACTCGGTGTTTGACAACGCCAGCATGCTGGTGGCGCTGGTGGGGGTGGCGGCGCCGGTGTTCTGGATGGCGTTGATGCTGCAGCTGCTCTTTGCCGTGCAGCTGCGCCTGCTTCCGGCCACCGGGATCGGCACTATCCGCCACCTGATTCTACCCAGCATAACCCTGGGCACTGCCAGCGCGGCTCTGATGGCCCGCATTACGCGTTCGAGCATGCTCGACGTGCTGAGACAGGACTTCATCACAACCGCGCGTGCCAAGGGCTTGAACGAACGGCTGGTAGTCTACAAACACGCACTCAAGAACGCATTGATTCCGGTGGTGACGGTTCTTGGACTGCAGTTTGGCATTCTGCTCGGCGGGGCGGTACTCACTGAGACAGTCTTCGCCTGGCCCGGCGTTGGCAGGCTCCTGGTTGATGCCATCCTGCGCCGCGACTACCCGGTTGTTCAGGGTACCGTAATGCTGCTGGCGTTGCTGTTTGTGCTGATCAACCTGGTGGTGGATATCGTGTACGCGTTTCTCGATCCGCGCATTCACTACCAGTCCGGAAGTGGAGAATGACCGATGCAGGCTGACGATAGAGACAGCGTAGCGGCAACGTTACACCCGCCCGCAGCGGACGCGGCAGCAGCGACAGCGCTCACTCCGCGCAAGAAGACCAGCGAACTGCACGAGGTCTTTCGCCATCTGCTGCGTAATCGCGCGGCAGTGGTGGGGCTGATCATAATCGGCGGGTTTGTGTTTGTATCGGTGTTTGCCCCGCTCTTCTCGACGCACGATCCCCTGCGTACCAACCTGGGCAACCGCCTGCAGCCGCCGAACCGGGAGCACCTGCTGGGCACCGATGAGTTGGGACGCGATCTGTTCAGCCGGATGCTCTACGGCGGACGCATCTCGCTCAACATCGGGGTCATCTCGGTGTTGATCGGTGTGCTGGTCGGCGTCCCGATTGGCGCGATAAGCGGCTATTTCGGCGGCAAGCTCGACATTCTGACACAGCGCTTCATTGATATCATGATCGCGTTTCCTGGTATTCTACTCGCGATTGTTGTAGTCACGGTTCTGGGCGTTGGTGTTGAAAACGTCATGATTGCAACCGGTGTTGCCAGTATCCCGATCTACGCGCGGTTGGTGCGTGGCTCGGTGTTGGCGATCAAGGAACAGAGCTACGTAGCTGCGGCGCACGCGGCCGGGCTCGGGCACCTGAGGATCATCTTTCGCCAGATTCTGCCCAACTGTCTGGCGCCGATCATCGTACAAAGCACCTTTCAGATTGCGACCTCCATCCTGTGGGCCGCCGGCCTCGGCTTTCTTGGCCTGGGTGCTCAGGCACCAACCCCCGAATGGGGCGCGATACTCAGCAACGGCCGCGCTTACATTCGCACCGCGCATCACCTGACAACCTATCCGGGTCTGGCGATCCTGCTGATGGTTCTGGGGTTCAACCTCGTGGGTGACGGCCTGCGTGACGCACTCGATCCAAAAACCCGATAGAAGGCAGGCTCATGGACAGCTTACTGCAGATACGAAATCTCCGCACCAGTTTCAGGACCGAAGACGGCACCGTGCGTGCGGTAGATGACGCCACGTTCGATATTGGTACAGGCGAAGTGGTCGGCCTGGTAGGCGAGAGCGGTTGCGGCAAGACCGCGGCGTCACTCAGTATCCTGCAGCTCTTGCCCAAGCCTCCGGCGGTAATAGAGGGCGGCGAGATCCTGTTTGCCGGACGTGACCTGCTCAAGCTATCCGCCGAACAGATCCGCCGCATTCGCGGTAACGAGATCGCGATGATCTTTCAGGAACCGATGACCAGCCTCAATCCGGTCTATACTATCGGCGATCAGCTGCTGGAAACCATCCAGCTGCACCAGAAGCTGCATCACCGTGCCGCGCAAGCGCGTGCGGTCGAGATGCTCAAGCTGGTTGGAATACCCCGCGCCGAGGAAGTGCTCGACGAGTATCCGCACCGCTTCTCGGGCGGCATGCGCCAGCGTGCGATGATCGCCATGGCGCTCAGTTGTAACCCGCGACTGTTGATTGCCGATGAACCAACCACTGCGCTCGATGTGACCATTCAGGCACAGATCCTGGAGCTGATGCGCGAACTACGCGAGCGCATCGGTATGTCAATCCTTTTCATCACCCACGATTTGAACGTGATCGCCGAGATGGCAGACCGCGTTGTTGTCATGTACTCCGGCAAGGTGGTAGAGCAGGCCGACGTCATCAGCCTGTTTCACAGCCCGCAGCATCCCTACACGCGCGGCCTGATCGGGTCACGGCCCAGCGCCGATGAAGACCAGCAGCTCGAGCAGGTCAACGGCACGCGTCGGCTGCCGTTTATTCGTGGCAACGTTCCCAATCCGCTGCAAATGCCCTCCGGCTGTCCGTTTCATCCGCGCTGCGATCATGCCATGCCGGTCTGTGTAGACCAAATGCCAAGCCGCACCGAGGTCAAGCCGGGCCACGAAGTTCGCTGCTGGCTGCATCAGCAACACGCGTCACAACCGGAGGTCCAGGCATGACGGCAACGGCTTCTCTGGTCAAACCGATTCTGCAGGTCCAGGAGCTCAAGAAGTACTTCCCGATCCGTACCGGAGTATTGAGCCGTGTCAGCGGACACGTCAAAGCTGTTGATGGCGTTAGCTTTGATATTCGGCCCGGTGAAACATTTGCACTGGTTGGAGAAAGCGGTTGCGGTAAGAGCACCACCGGCCGGACCATTCTGCGCCTGACAGGCGCCAACGGCGGTACGGTCTATTACAACGGAGAGGACGTACTGGCTGCAACCGGTGACAGAATGCGCCACCTGCGCAAGGCGATGCAGATTGTCTTTCAGGACCCCTATAGCGCGCTTAACCCGCGCATGACCGTTGGTAGCGCAATCAGCGAGATCCTGCACGTGCACGGTATTGCTTCGGGCAACCAGGCGCGCGATCGCGTTGAGGAACTGCTGGTCCGCTGCGGTCTGGAAGCCTATCACAGCTGGCGCTATCCGCACGAGTTCTCCGGTGGGCAGCGTCAGCGCGTGGTGATAGCTCGCGCCCTGGCGCTGGACCCGCAGTTCATCGTGGCCGACGAGCCGATTTCCGCACTCGATGTCAGTATACAAAGCCAGATCATCAACCTGCTGGAAGAGCTGCAGGACGCCTACCAGTTGACATATCTGTTCATCAGCCACGATCTGAGTGTGGTGCGCCACATGGCAGACCGTGTAGGAGTGATGTACCTGGGTAAACTGGTGGAGGTGGCAGACAAGAAGGAGTTCTACCGCAAGCCGCTGCATCCCTACAGCCAGGCGCTGCTGTCGGCAATTCCGGTCAGCGATCCCAGCATCAAGAAGAAACGCATTATTCTGCAGGGTGACGTCCCCAGTCCGGCAAATCCGCCTCCCGGGTGCCCGTTCCACACGCGTTGCCCCTACGTCATGGATGTCTGTCGCAACGTGGTGCCCGAACTCAAGACCAACCCCGCCGGCCACCAGGCGGCGTGCCATCTCGTGAACCCGGTGTCGTGAAAGCGATCAAACCACAGAAATCCGGCCGCCAATCCGGTGATACCGCTGCCTGGCTCTGGGCGGCACTGCAGGTGATCGGGCCGATCCTGCTGGTGCTGATTCTGGCTATCGTGCTTGCCTACGGCCTGATTCACCTGGCGTTTCTGCGCTAACCCGCTCAGCCGACGGCAAACAGCGTCAAGAGCCCAAATCCCACCAGCACCAGTGCTGCAAACACTTCGATCCCGGCCTGTACCGCTGTCCCCCAGCGTCTGTTCAGCAGCGACACGAAACGCTCTTTGAGTATAATAGTCATAACCGCAATTGCCGCCAGGGCTACACCGAGCCCCAGCGAGATTGCCACCGCCGAAAGTATACCGATGCCCAGAATGCCGAACGAGAGCGCAAACAGCACAACCAGCGTTGTGACCGGACACGGCACAATACCGGTAGAGATGAGCACAGGTATCAGGCGTTGTGCAGCGATGCGCGGAACGTGATGCTCGAGGCGCTCACGATGGTCAAAGCCCAGCGCCCGGTTCATGCGCAGCGCAGCCGCGCGGCGGCGCCCCCTCAGGGTAGCACGCAATTTTGCAGCGAAGAACAGCACGCCAACCGCGATGATCATCAGCGAACTGGCAACCTGCAACTGGATACTCAGCTGGTTGAGCGTGCCAGCCCCGGCGGTCTGAAGCACAAGGTAGACAACCACCACCAGAGCAATCGCGCTGATTGCGTGCAGCGCGGCAAACAGGAACCCCGCACCAATGCCAACACGCAGCGGGGCCGGTTCATAGAGGAAATAGGATACGATCACGGTCTTGCGGTGGCCCGGTAGCACCGCGTGCAGCACACCGTAGCTGAACGAGAGCAACACTACCAGTAGCACGTTGCGCGTTTGCGGGCCATCGCCGGCGGTCTGACGCAGGAACCCGGTGAGTCGCGCGTTCAGCTGGCGCTGCCACTCTACCAGCGCTGTGCCAACCCGACCGGGGAGCAGTGGCGGAACCCAACGCTCGATTCCGGGCGACGGTTGCGTACCGGGTTGCCGACCGCGCTGCTGCGATTGAGGCGGCGTGAGAAACGGACTCGACTGCGCGGTCACTACCGCAGCCGACACCGTCAGCAGCAGCAACGACACGATGATTATTCTACGCATAACTTTCGCGGACCCGTCTGCTCATCTGAGAGCACCGTACTGGAACGACACTGCAAAAACTGCTGAGTCAGGGCCTGCGGGTCGATCCCGCGCCCGATAATCAGCAAATCGCTGCGACGAGCTTCGGCGCGCTTCCAGCGCACCGCGTCGAGCTCGCGCCGCGCACCCACGACCTGAAGGATAGCCTTGTATCGCCTTCCGTCTTTGCCGGAGAAATGTACCACTCCCTTGCCGCGAATCACACCCTCGGGCAAATTGTCTACAAACCGGCGAAACGCAGCCGGATCGATCGGCTCAGTGGCCGAAAGCGTGCAGTGCGATACAGTCCCGTGTACCGCAACGCTATGCTGCTTCAGATCTGCAACCCGGCGGGTGGCGCTGTGCTGTGGCACGTCGTCGAGGTAGAGTGCCAACGGCGTCCGCGGCCCAAGCCGAACCAGCGGTGCCGGGCTTATTCGCGCCACCTCACGCTCTACTTCCATGATCCGCTTTGAGGTTAGGCTGTCCGACTTACTGATCAGCACAAAGTCGGAAAACCGCACCTGGGTCTCGGCCACCGGAAACTCGCGGCGGTACTGCAGAAAACTGACGGCGTCGACCACGCAAACCACCGTTTGCAGGCTGTACTGTTCAGGCTGCTGCAGAAAGCTGCGCGCAACCGGCACCGGATCTGAGAGTCCTGATGCCTCGACAACCAGGTGGTCGAAGCGCTCTTCGCGTTGTGCCAGCCGACGCACTGCGCGCATCAGGTCATTGCGCGCCACGCAACACATGCAGCCGTTGGAGAACTCGTAAATGTCACCCTTGTGGCTGCGGATAATCTGGCTCTCGAGCGGCACCTCACCAAACTCGTTCACAATAACGGCAAAGCGCCGTTTGGGAAACGATCCAATCAGCCGGTTAATCAGGCTGCTCTTGCCTGCCCCGAGAAACCCGGTAATGAGAGTGACCGGAATACGGCCCATCTGCTTCTGATCTACAAAACCGGTCATCTCTGATGAAGCTACGATAGCAGCGCGCAACTGTCAACGGGAACCACTTTTCTGTTGCGTAGGTGGTCAAGCCCGGCTATGATTGCACCTATGAACATAGCATCAAACACTCTGGAAACCGAAGGGGCCATCGAAGTTGCCCGACTGATGTGCGTTGCAGCGCGAACAGCACCCAAGGGCCGCGGCGTTGACGAGCTGGAAACTCTGCTACTGACCGAGAAGGACAAGGACCGCCTGGCCGACAGAATGCAGAAGATCGGCGAAGAAAAGAACCTGGCGTTCTTCGTTCGCGACGCCGGCAATATGCGCTCGTCAATAGCGGTTGTCCTGCTGGGAAGTCGCAACAACGTCCGCAATATCCCCAACTGCGGCTACTGCGGGTTTGAGGACTGCGCGGCAAGCGCGGCCGCCGGCGCAGTCTGCTCGTTTTGCAGCGGTGATCTCGGGATTGCCTGCGGTTCCGCGGCCGCGGTAGCAGCCGACGCCCGGGTTGACACCAGAATCATGTTCAGCGCCGGGAAGTCGGCGCTGGATCTGGGCCTGTTCTCCAATGACATCGTGCTGGCATACGGGCTACCGCTGTCGGTGAGCGGAAAGAGCCCCTACTTCGACCGCTGATCGCGCGTCAGCGCCCGGACGCCGCTACTTCTTTCTGCGGTAGACGTGCGTGGCGCTGCCCGAGAAAAGCTCGGCTGCTTCCATGATGGTCTCACTCAGCGTAGGATGCGGATGCACCGTAAGGGCCAAGTCCTCGGCAACGGCTCCCATTTCAATGGCCAGCATCCCTTCGGCAATCAACTCACCGGCGTCACGCCCGGCAATTCCAACCCCCAGAATGCGTCCGCTGTTGCGCTCGATAATCAGTTTGGTCTTGCCAACGCCCGATCCCATGGCCACCGAACGTCCCGAAGCGGCCCATGGAAATGCTGTCACTTCGACATCCAGCTCCCGTTCTCTGGCCTGCTGCTCGGTGATACCGGCCCACGCGATCTCCGGATCGGTGTACTCCACCGCCGGGATGGTTGCCGGGTCATAAGCGCTCTTGTGGCCGGAAATCACTTCCGCGGCTACCTTGCCTTCAAGATTAGCCTTGTGCGCCAGAAGTGGTGGGCCGGTGATATCCCCTACGGCAAAGATGTTCTTGACAGTGGTTCTGCGCTGATCATCGACTTTGACAAAGCCGCGTTCATCGGTCTCGACTCCAGCCTGGTCCAGCCCAAGATCCGCGCTGTTGGGCCGCTGACCAATCGTCATCAGCACACGGGCATAAGTCTCAGTCTTGCTGGTGCCCCTGTCGCCTTCAGCGCTCTTCATCGTTACCTTCAAACCGTCCCCGCTCTCCTCGATGTTTTCGACCACCGTATTGGTAAGGATCTCCTTGAAAACTTCTTCACCGTTCTGCTTCTCAAAGACGGATACCAGGTCGCGATCGGCACCGGACATGATACCCGGCAGCATCTCGACTACCGTTACCCGTGAGCCGAGTTTGCCGAACACCGATCCCAACTCGAGTCCGATATAGCCACCACCGATCACCAACAGCGAATCGGGGATCTCCTTCAACTCGAGCGCGCTGCGTGCGCTGAGAATCCGCTCGGATTGCAGCTCCACGTTGGGCAGTGAAACCGGTGACGCACCGGTAGCAACAATGGCGTGCTCAAAGCTGACGTTTTCTTCGGAATCATCGGTCAGGGTAACGAGGGCCTCCTTTTCCGAGATGAACCTGGCAGTGCCGTGCAGGTGCTCGATCTTGCGCTGCTTGACCAGCTGGGCCAGCCCCCCGGTCAGTTTCTCAATCACGCCGTCCTTGAACGAACGCAGCTTATCCAGATCAAATGCAGGCTCACCGTAACTCAAGCCCCACTCAGCGGCCTGGCGCGCCTCATCCTTGACTTTGACAACGTGGAGCAGCGCCTTGGTGGGGATGCACCCCCAGTGCAGACAGACCCCGCCGGGGTTGGGTAGAGGATCAACCAGGATGACCTGCTGGCCGAGGTCCGCCGCGCGGAATGCCGCCGCGTAGCCACCGGGGCCGCCGCCAATTACCAGCGTCTGGGTGCTCTTACTCATCGTGTTCTCCTTCGAGATCCATGAAGAGTGGCTGCTCGAGTGCCTCACAGATCCAGCGCACGAAACGCGCACCGTCCGCCCCATCGATCACGCGGTGATCGTAAGACAGCGACAACGGCAGCATCAGCCGCGGTACAAATCTCTCGTCCTGCCACACCGGCCTCGTTTGCGTACGGGCCACCCCGAGGATAGCTACCTGAGGCGCAAACACCACCGGCGTAAACGCCGTACCACCAATACCGCCCAGGTTTGAGATGGTAAACGTGCCGCCCTGCATCTCTTCGGGCTTGATCTTCTTGTCACGGGCACGCGCGGCCAGCTCGCCCAGCTCGCCGGAGAGCGTGATAATCGACTTCTGGTTGACGTCGCGCACAACCGGCACCAGCAGGCCGCGATCGGTATCGGCGGCCACCGAGATGTTGATGAAGTCCTTGTAGATTATCTCCCCGGCGGCTGCATCGAGACTGGCATTGAATCGCGGAAAGCGCTGCAGCGCGCGCGCCACCACTTTGATCAGAATGGCGGTGACGGTCAGCTTGACGCCGCTCTTTTCGGCGCGCCGGGCGTGCTTCTGGCGAAACTGCTCCAGCGCGGTGACGTCGGCTTCATCGAACTGCGTGACATGCGGAATTGTCTGCCACGCCGCCTGGGTATTCTCGCCGGTGATACGCCGGACACTGTTCAGCTTCTCGCGCCGCGTTGGCCCCCATTTGGAAAAGTCCGGTAAAGAGAAGGCGCTGGTCATACCCGCTTCAGCGGGGTGCCGCGCTGCGGCCGGCGCGGCGCTGCCGCCGCGTTCCTCGCGCGCGTGGCGCTTCACGTCATCGGCACTGATGCGCCCTGCCGGGCCACTGCCGTGCACCTCGGCGATATCAACCCCGATCTCGCGCGCCAGCCGGCGTGTGGAAGGCGATGCCGGCACCGACCCGCCGACTGTCGGCGGCACCCTGTGCGTGTCCTGCCGCTCCGCCTCAGGCGCGCGATCAGGTTCCTCCTCGGGTTCGCTCTCAGGTTCCGCCTCGGGCTCCGCTTCGGCAGAGGCCTCTGCACCCTGCTCACTTTCTGTTTTGCCGCCGTCATCGCTGCTCGAATCGTCTTCTGTGCTTGAACCGTCCGCGGTGTCGATTTTAGCAATTACCGCGCCGACCTTGATCTCATCGCCTTCGGCTACCAGTACCTCAGACACGCTACCGGCCGCGGGTGCCGGAACTTCTGCGGTAGCTTTGTCGGTCTCGATTTCCAGCAGCGCCTGGTCGGCCTCCACCCGATCCCCCTTGGAGACCAGCACGCTGATGACCATTGCGGACTCGACGTTTTCCGATATCTCCGGCAGTGTTACTTCTTGCATCATTGCTGTGCCTCCTCAGAGCTGCAACGGGTCGGACTTGTCGGCGTTGATCTTGAGTTTCTTGATGGCTTCGGTCACCTGTTTCTTCTCAAGCTGCCCTTCGTGGTAGAGTGCGTGCAGCGCGGCCAGCACGATGTGCTTTGCGTCCACCTCAAAGTAGTCACGCAGCGCACCGCGGTTGTCCGAACGCCCGAACCCGTCGGTACCCAGCACCGTCATCGGAAGCGGTACCCACGGGGCCACCAGCAACGGAAGCGCCTTCATGTAGTCTGAGGCCGCCACTACCACGCCGTGCTCCTTGTGCATACACTCGCTGACATAGGCCACGCGCTGCTGCTTATCGGGGTGCAGACGGTTCCAGCGGTCGGTCTCGATGGCATCCTGATAGAGCTGTTTGTATCCCGGGGCGCTCCAGACGTCGGCTTCAATGCCAAAGTCATCGCGCAGAATAGCGGCTGCTTTGACCGATTCATTGAGAATTGCACCGCTGCCCCACAGGTGCACCTGGGCCTTCTTCTTGCCCTTCTGGAAGCGGTAGAGTCCGCGGATGATGCCATCCTCGATACCTTCGGGCATCGGCGGCTGCTTGTAGTTATCGTTCATCACGGTGATGTAATAGATCAGGTCTTCCTGCTCGACGTACATGCGGCGGAAACCCTCGCGCAGGATCACCGCAACTTCATAGGCGTAGGCCGGATCGTAGGCTCGCAGGCTAGGTACCGGCAGCGCCAGTACATGGCTATGGCCATCGGCGTGTTGCAGGCCCTCGCCGGGCAGACTGGTACGGCCGGCGGTTCCGCCGACAAGGAATCCGCGCGCACGGGCATCTGCGGCCGCCCAGATGAAGTCGCCGACGCGTTGGAATCCGAACATCGAGTAGTAAATGAAGAACGGGATCATCGTTATGCCGTACGTTGAGTACGAGGTCCCGGCAGCGATAAACGACGACATGCAGCCGGCCTCGGTAATGCCCTCCTCCAGAATTGCACCGTCGGTTGCCTCTTTGTAGTAGAGCAGGCTCTCCTTGTCGACCGGCTCGTAGTTCTGTCCAACGTGCGAATAGATCCCAACCTGGCGGAACAAAGACTCCATGCCGAAGGTACGCGATTCATCCGGCACGATGGGCACCATCCGTTTGCCGACGTTCTTGTCCTTCAGAAGTCCGCTGAGCATCTGCACGATAGCCATGGTGGTGGCAACCTCGCGGTCGCCCGACCCGTTGTAGAAATCGCTGAAAATCTTGTCACCGGGTTCCTCCAGCGCTTCGCCGGCGGCGCTGCGATGCGGTATGTGGCCGCCGAGTTCCTGGCGGCGCGTCTTCAGGTACCTGGCCTCTTCGCTATCCTCTGGAAACGCATAGAACGGCGCCTGCTTGAGCTCTTCATCGGAAATCGGGATACCGAAGCGGCTGCGGAAGTGGCGCAGCTCGTCTTCGTTGAGCTTCTTCTGCTGATGCGTAACGTTACGGCCCTCGCCGGCTTCACCGAGGCCGTACCCCTTCACGGTGTGCGCCAGGATCACCGTTGGCACCTTCTCGGAGCGGGTGGCCTGGTAGTACGCATTGTAGACCTTCAGCGGATCGTGACCGCCGCGACGCATCTTCTCCAGCTGCTCATCCGAATAGCCCTCTACCATCTTGAGCAATCGTTTGTCTTGCGCAAAGAAATTGTTGCGTATGTACTCACCCCCGGCAACGGTATACTTCTGAAGTTGACCGTCAACCACTTCTCCCATTCGCTTGACCAGCAGTCCGTCCTTGTCCCTGGCAAGCAACGCATCCCAGTCCGAACCCCACACCACTTTGATGACGTTCCAGCCGGCGCCCTTGAACGCCGCCTCCAGCTCTTGTATCACCTGACCGTTGCCGCGCACCGGACCATCAAGGCGCTGCAGGTTGCAGTTGATCACAAAAATGAGGTTATTCAGCTGCTCCCGGGCTGCTACGGTCAGCGCTCCCATCGACTCCGGCTCGTCAAACTCCCCATCGCCCATGAAAGCCCAGACACGCTGACTGGTTGGTTGGCGTAGCCCCTTATCTTCCAGATAACGCATGAATCGCGCCTGGTAGATTGCCTGCATCGGGCCGAGCCCCATAGAAACAGTCGGAAACTGCCAGTAGTGCGGCATTGAACGCGGATGCGGATAGGAGGTCAAACCGCCGTCGGGACGCAGCTCCTGTCGGAAATTCTCCAGATCGGACGCCGAAAGCGCCCCCTCTACGAAGGAGCGCGAGTACATCCCCGGCGCAGCGTGTCCCTGGTAGTAGATGATGTCCGGGCCGTCCTTGTGCTGCGGACCTTTGAAGAAGTGATTGAATCCGACCTCGTAGAGCGTGGCCGCCGACGCAAACGTCGAGATATGTCCTCCGATTCCGCTCGATTCCCGATTGGCGCGCACAACCATCGCCATGGCGTTCCAGCGGATGACACTCTTGATGCGTCGTTCCAGCTCACGACTCCCGGGATAGGGCTGCTCACGCTCAACCGGGATCGTGTTGATGTACGGGGTGTTTCCCGGGCAATAGAAGTCCACTCCGTGCTGCTGCGCCCTGATCTGCAGCAGTGACAGTATCTCCTGCACACGCTCGGGCGTCTCATTGTCAATCACATACTGTAATGAGTCGATCCACTCCTGGTTTTCAAGTTCGTAGACCTCTTTCTGATCGCTCACGCAACCCTCCCTTTCACACTGTCATGTCGGCGTACTGCGGATGCCGCTCAATAAAACGCGCTACAAAGGAACAGCTGGGCCGCACCGTGTAACCCTGTTCTCGAGCCCATTCAAGCGCGTACCTCACCAGCGTTCCGGCTACACCGGCACCGCGAAGTTGCGGCGGAACGAAGGTGTGATGATAATCCAGCAGCCGTTCACCAGCTTCGCGGTACCTGAGATGGGCCACGTGGCCATCGAGGTTTGCCTGGAACTCCGACCGTTCCGCAACATGTTCGATTTTCATGCGCGAAATATAACCAATTCGGGCCGTTGAAACAAGCTGAGCCAGATGATCAGCTATCGCCGCCCGCCTGCACTGAACTGCCGCAGCCACCTCGGGCTGCACTACCAGCCGGGATATCGGCGGCCGCGCGCCGCGCGCGACCTCAGTCCGGCAGACAGCCATCGGTACGCGCCGCCATGATGAAGTCGTTGCGGTGCAAACCGCCTATTGCATGCGTCCACCACTGGACGCACACCCTGCCCCACTCGGTGACAAGCCTGGGATGATGCCCGGCGGCTTCGGCTATCGCGGCAACTGCGGTGCTAAACTCGATAGCCTCGGCGAAGTTGGCCCAGGTGAACTCGCGCTGCAGCCGCAATTGGCCGTTCTCTTCGATCAGGCGCCACCCGGGCAACTGCTGTAGCATGGCTTCGGCCTGCGCACGCCTCAGAGGTTCAACCCCTCCGCGACACGGAACGCAGGTTTCGTCGGCGAAGTTCTCCATCAAGACCTCCGCCTGCCATGATAGCCCCGGACAGCACCACACGGCAAGCGCAAAAACGCCACCCTGCCCGTCAGAGAGCACAGTGGCGTTTGCTTGCGTGCCGGGTAGGTATATCGCGCCCGGCCATTGGCCGCTGCAACGGCAGAAACTATCTCAACTGACCGCCTGTGACACAACGTCGGCAGCCACCGCTGCGGTCTTGTCCGGGCTGTCGAAGTCACGCAGCCGCACCGCTTTTGACACGATCCTGCCGGCTCCGTGTGCCTTGAGCTGCTTGTTGATCTCGCGCACCACGTTCTCGTGTGGACTGAAGCCGCAGACAAGGTTGATGACTCGTTTGCCACTCAGATCGGACAACTGCGCCAGAAACGCGCGCGTCACCGGATTCACCGAGCTGGCCCACACCGGGCCCACCAGTACCAGCAGTTCTGCTTCACCCACCGTGTAGCGCTCGGCCAATTCCACCGAGCGGCTGAACACCGAGTGGAACACGGCGCTGATCACACCCATAGGTCGGGCGGGCTTGAGGTAAACCAACTCTGTGCTGTGGCCCTTCTCGCGCAGTTCACGATCGATCGCCTTGGCCATCTGTTCGTTCTTACCGCTTACGCTGAAATACGCAACTGTTGCTTGCACG
>REDW01000142.1 GCA_007693325.1 Spirochaetaceae bacterium | reverse complement strand
CTGATTCAGCCGGGGATGCTGTTCGAAATCCCCAGCATCCGCGGAGAGCGCCGCGAAGGCGTCTGGCAGCCTGAATAGGCTGTCAGCCGGCGCTGACAAGCTTGACAGGTAATCGAGAGCCCGCCGCTAACGGCGGGCTTTTTTTGTACTCACCCCTTGATCATTGTCACGCGATAGTATATGGTCACGAAAATTCCATCCGGGGAATGCATGGATGCGACGCTGAGAACACGTTTTTTGGAATTGGATCTGGCCACACCGTTGGTGTTGCCGGCCGGTGTTCTTGGTACTTCGTTTTCCAGCCTGCTTGCCTGCGCCCGCTGTGGCGCCGGCCTGGTAACAACAAAATCAGCAACACTCACCGAGCGCACCGGCCACCCGGGCCCGGTGGTAGTTGAGACTCCGGCGGGACTTCTCAACGCCGTAGGCATCAGCAATCCCGGCATAGCTGAGGTCCTGCGCGAAGTAGCCGTGTACCGCCGGCATACAGCGGTGCCGGTTGCGGTCAGCGTCTTTGCAGACAGCCCGGCTGATTTCGCCGAACTGGCGCGCCGCGTCTCGGATTCGCCGGCAGATCTGCTGGAACTGAATCTCTCGTGTCCCAATGTCAGCGGCGAGTTCGGCGCCCCGCTGGCAGGTTCCCCGGATACCGTGGCCGCCATTGTTGCGGCGGTCAAGCACGCCGCTCGCCTGCCGCTGATTGCCAAGCTCTCGCCCAATGTAACCGACATAGCAGCCGTTGGACGAGCCGCCGAGCAGGCCGGTGCCGATGCGCTGTGCGCCATCAACACGCTGGGCCCGGGCATGGTCATCGATACCGAGCTCGGCCTGCCGGTACTCTCCAACGGCAGCGGCGGGCTCTCGGGTGCGGCAATCCGTCCGGTTGCCGTCCGTGCGGTACACCAGCTGGCGCAGAGTGTCGGCATCCCGATTATCGGCGTAGGCGGTGTATGCAACGCCGTCGACGCCGCCGAGATGCTGATTGCCGGCGCCCGCCTGGTGGGGGTCGGTACGGCACTCTGGAGCGGCGGCATCGAGCTCTTCGGCGATATCGGCCGCAACCTGCTGGCGTACCTCAACCGCAGGTGCTACCCCGATCCCGCCGCTGTCCCCCGTCTGGAGCCCAGCCATGCCTGAACGCATAACGCTACCGATAGCCGATATAGCCGAAGAAAGCCCTGACGTACGCACACTCAGCTTCACCCATCCACTCGCGGCGGAGCCGGGTCAGTTTGTAATGATCAGCGACCTCAAAGGAGACGAGAAACCGTTCTCACTGTCGGACTGCGGTGGCGGTAGCTTCTCAATCACGCTGCGGCGGGTTGGGCCTTTCACGCGGCGGCTGTTTGACGCGCGCCGCGGAGATCTTTTCAGTATCAGAGGAGCCTACGGCTCCTCTTTTTTTGTCCACAGTGGGCGCGTTTTGCTGGTAGGCGGCGGGTGCGCAGTCCCGCCGCTGTTCTTTCTGTGCCGCCGACTGCTGGCAGCCGGTGCCGAGCCAACCGTGGTAAACGGCGCACGCAGTGCTGATGCGCTCCTGTTTGAGCGGCGCTTCCAGGCATTACCGCTGCACCAGCTCACCGCGCTGGAGGATGCACCTGAACCGTTGACCGCCGTGGACGCGGCGTTGCGCCTGCTGCAAAACAACCGTTTTGACGCGCTCTACGCCGCGGGGCCCGAGATGATGCTGGCGTCGCTGATCAGCAACTGCGGCGCGCTGGACTACCAGCTGCTGATCGAGCGTTACATGAAATGCGGCATCGGCATCTGCGGCAGCTGCACGCTCGATCCGCTGGGCATCCGCGCCTGCGTGGAGGGACCGGTACTGCCGCGGGCAACAGTTGAGCAGCTGACCGAGTTCGGTGTCTATCGCCGCAATTCCAGCGGCGCCCGCGTCCCTGTCAACGCAAGAAGGAGTTGTGAGCAGTGAAGCTCTTATTACGCAACGCGATGGTTCTCGACCGCAGCGGAGCGTTGCAGCCGCACGTCGCGATTATGACCAACGGTAGTTCAATCGAGTACGTGGGTACGCAACCACCCGCGGCGCAGCCACGGCGGACTCTGGATCTGGCCGGCCTGTGGGTGATTCCCGGCGCAATTGACCCCCACGTCCACGTCCGCGATCTGGGGCAATGGGAAAAGGAAGACTGGAGCAGCGCCTCCGCCGCTGCACTGGCCGGCGGATACACAACCGTCTTCGATATGCCCAACAGCGTCCCGCCTACCAATGACCTCGAGGCACTGGAGCGCAAACGCGCGGCGGCCGCCGGCGCCGCGGTGGACGCCCGTTTCTGGCTCGGAGCTACCGAGACCAACCTGGGGGACCTGCGGGCGCTGCTGCAGACAGCTCCACCAGATGTTGCCGGCATAAAGGTCTTTCTGGCGGGCTCCAGCTCAAACGAGATAGTACGCGATCCGAGTTCGCTGCAAGCCGTAATGACGCTGGCAGCGCAGTACAATATTCCCGTCGCGGTGCACCAGGAATTGCAATCGTGCCTGGACGCGGTCGATACCGGCGGCATCCGCCGCGCTGCATCAAATCACCATCGGCTGCGTCCGCGTGCGTGCGTGGTGCAGGGCGCACAGCTGGCAATTCAGACCGCTCTCCAGACGGGTTGCACGCTCTACCTGGTGCACGTCTCCACCGCCGAAGAGATCAAACTACTGCGCCGGCTGAAACCCCGCGGACGCATATTTGCCGAGGCAACGCCGCACCACCTCTGGCTGGACAGCAGCGCTACGGTGAAGTCTGGCAACCACGCCAAGGTCAACCCGCCGCTGCGCGATCCGGCGGACTGCAGCGCGTTGCAGCAGGCACTGTTGGACGGTATCATCGATTGCCTCGGATCAGACCACGCTCCACACACGCTGACAGAGAAGAATCAGCCCTACCGGGCGGCACCCTCCGGTTTTCCCGGACTGGAGACCAGTATGGGCCTGCTGCTGGATGCCGCAGTGCGTTACGGCATCCCGCACAAGCGCGTTCAGGAGCTCACATCCGGCAACGCCGCGCACATCTTTGGCCTCGCCGACCGCGGCTCGATAACGGCCGGCAAACGTGCCGACCTTACAATCATAGATCCAACGGCTCGCTGGCAAGTAGACCCGGCGCGTTTTCACTCCAAGGCACATTACTCACCGTTTGCCGGAATCACGCTGTGCGGACGTGTGGTAGCCACCGTCTGCGCCGGGGCCTACCGGCAGGCAGTGGCAGAGGAAGGTTGAATGCAACAGGAACAACTGATACTGGCGTTGGACGATATCGGTGCGGTGCGCTTCGGATCGTTTCGGTTGAAAAGCGGCGTACAGTCGCCCTTCTACCTCGACCTGCGCACAGCGGTAACCCGGCCGCAGCTGTGCCGCGCGATGGCCGAGTTGCTTGTAGCCCGCACTACAGCGGTGACCTACGACGCGGTTGTCGGCATTCCGTATACCGCGGTACCGATAGCCACTCATATGAGCGCGATCACGGGCAAGCCGCTGTTGCAACTGCGCAAGGAGCGCAAACACTACGGAACCGGCGGACTGGTTGTAGGCGACTACACGGCGGGAATGCGCTGCCTGGTGGTGGACGACCTGGTGACCACCGGGCAGAGCAAGCTGGAGACAATCGAGGCGCTGAAAGCCGAGGGGCTGCGGGCCGAACACATCGCGGTGGTAATCGACCGCAGCAGCGAGGCTACCGCCCAACTGGCGACCCACGGACTCCAGCTGCACGCGCTGACCTCCGTTGCCACGCTGGTGCAGACGCTGCTGCGCGCCGGCCGCATCAGTAACGCCGATGCAGAAGCGGTCGATAACTTCATCCATTCAAGCGAGCAAAGCGACAGAAGCGACAATACCGCCGTGCGCAAACCGACCGCGCCCTCCGGGCCGCTGCTGCAACGCATCCGCGACACGATGCAGCGCAAGAAGTCCAACCTGGTGCTGTCACTCGATGTAACCGACCAACAGCGATTCTTCGCGATTCTCGAGGCGTGTGCTCCGTCGCTCTGCATGGTCAAGACCCACGCAGATATCATGCAGGGTGACCTCAACGCGTTCAGCCGCCGGCTGCGACGGACCGCGGAGCAAGCCGATCTGCTGATCCTTGAGGACCGCAAGTTTGCCGACATCGGCAGCACGGTACAGAAGCAGTTCCAAGCCGGCCCGGCGCGCATTGCAGAATGGGCGGATCTGGTTACCGTGCACATGATTGCCGGCGAAGCAATCCTGGACGGTCTGCTTCCAGATTCCGCCGGCGCAGCGGGAGCTGATTGCGGAGCGCTGCTGTTGGCCCGGATGAGTTCACGCGGCAACCTGATCAGCCAGGAATACACTCGGCGCGTCTTCGAGATCGGCGGCCGCCGGCGCCACCAGGTGCCCGGCTACATCGGCCACGCCGAAGACCACGCTGCGCTGCGCGCTCTCAAGAGACAGGTCCCACCGGGGCAGCTGCTGCTGGTACCCGGGGTGAACCTGTCGGCACAGGGCGACGACCTCGGGCAGCAGTACCTCGACGTCAACAGCGCGGTTAGCGGCGGTGCCGACGCGATTATTGTTGGACGCGGCATCTATCAGGAACAGGACCCCGCAGCCGCCGCGCAATCCTACCGTAGCGCCGCGTGGAGCGCGCTACAGCACAGAATGGAGGAGGAGACGTGAAGAACCTCATCTCGATGCGTGATCTCGCGCCACAGGAGACCCTGGCGTTACTGCAGCTGGCCGAAGATATCGAGGCAAAACGGGTACGCCCCGATCTCAGCGGCCGGCTCGCCGCGCTGCTCTTCTTCGAGCCGTCAACCCGCACTCATTTCTCGTTTGATACCGCCATGAAGCGGCTCGGCGGCCAGACACTGTCGATGAGTGGCTCCGGCGGCACGTCGGCCCAGAAGGGCGAAAGCCTGGCCGATACGCTCAAGACCATCAGTATGTACGCCGATCTGATCGTAATCCGCAGCGCAATAGAAGGCGCGGCGCGCTACGCCGCCGAGGTGATCGATATCCCGGTCATAAACGCCGGCGACGGTGCCAACCAGCACCCGACGCAGGCCCTGCTCGATCTCTACTCGATCCGTAAGACCCAGGGCCGCCTGGAGGACCTGTCGATAGCCCTGGTGGGTGACCTCAAGTTCGGGCGCACGGCTCACTCTCTGGTCCAGGCGCTGGCGCGCTTCCGTCCAAGGTTCAGCTTTGTCTCCCCCGAGCATCTGGGCATGCCGTACTACATCCTGGAAGACCTGCAGGCCGCCGGCGTGAGCTACCGCCAATTGACATCGCTCGACGGACTGGCCTGTGAACTCGACGTGATGTACGTCACGCGCATCCAGCGTGAGCGCTTTGCCGATCCCGAGGAGTACGAAAAAGTCAAAGGCTGTTACGTGGTCAACCGTGCCACCCTGGCGGGCGCCAGAGAGAGCATGCGCGTACTGCATCCGCTGCCGCGAGTCAATGAGATTGCCGCGGAGGTCGACACAACCAGGCACGCCTACTATTTCCAACAAGCGCACAACGGCGTTCCGGTACGCCAGGCTCTGCTGGCCACCCTGCTGGAGGCAGCCGAATGAAAGAGATGAAAGTAGACGCCATCCGCAACGGCACGGTTATTGACCATATTCCGGCCGGCAAGTCGTGGCAGGTAACCGAAATTCTCAAAATTCACGGCGCGCCGCTGCTGGTAGGGGTCAATCTCAGCAGCCGCAAGTTTGGCCGCAAGGACCTGATCAAGATCGAAGATCACGAACTATCGCTAGCGGAAGCCAACAGCATCGCGTTAATCGCGCCCCAGGCCTCCATCTCGATCATCCGCGAATTCGAGATTGCCGAGAAGATTACGGTGACTATCCCGTCCGAGATCGTTGAACTGATAGTCTGCCCCAACCCGAACTGCGTCACCAATAGCGAGCCGGTTCTCACGCGCTTTGCCACCGGGGGCCCCTCACCCGGCCCCGGCGGCAGTGTCAGCGTATCCTGCACGTACTGCGAGAAACGCTACCGCGTGGAGGATGTCAGAATCCGGGTCTGAACCTCAGTACGCGCCGAAACGGGTACGGTAGTCGCGCCGCACCTGCATCAATTCACCGCGCACCGTGCCGGCCTCGGTCACGCCTTCCCATTCGTAGAGCACCAGCTCACCGGGGACCTCGCTGGTAGTCCACCAGCGGTACTCGCCCCGTTCACCGGTCTCTTCATCGGTAAAGTCGTACACCAGCAGTTCGGCATCAAACGTGCCCGCGCCTACGGTCACACGAACGCGCTCGCGGCGCAGTTCACCGAGCTCCTCGTCCCACACCACGTGATCGTCGTCGTATTCGAGATCGTCCCAGTCCTCATCATCTTCGGTTGCAGCCTCGGGCTGATCGAGCACCTGGTGGCGAATCTCGCCGGTTTCGGGATCACGGAAATAGATCTCAAGCGCATGATACTCCTGATTCAGGCGCGCCTCGTACTCCATCTCGACTTCATCGCCGTTATCCTCGGTTCGGTAGGCCAGATACCACCACGATGTGCCGTCGGCATTATTGCGCAGCAGCGCCCGCTCGGCGATGAAGGTCGAGCTGTCGCGGTCATCACTGGACACCACTTCCCAGGTAACGCCTTCTCCCTCGGCAAACTGCTCCAGTCCGGCGCCATAGCCGCCGAGCAGAAACACCTGCAGGTAGGCCATCTGGAACGCCATGGCGTCGGTCCAGCCGGCCATCATCTGGCCCAGAAATTCTTCGGTCGGGCGCTCAAGCGCCGCGCCAAACGCGTCGGACATCACACCGTCAAGGCTGCCACAGCCCATCAGAACAGCTACCAGCACTACTACCAGAAACAACACCCGCTTCCTACCGTGCATACGCTCTCTCCTTTTCTGCTCGCCGTACACTCGTGGTACAGCCGCGCTCCTATCCCTTGAGCTCGACCATGTACCCCCGCATCTTGTTGATCTTGCGCAACAGCTCGTCGCGCTTCTGCCGCTCCTTCTGCACTATTTCATCGCCGGCCTTCTCCAGAAAACCGGGATTCGCCAGTTTCTTTTCGCTGCCCTGCAGCGCCTGCTGCGATTTCTCGATGCTCTTCAGCAGCCGGCCGATCTCGGCTTCCACATCGATGGCATCGCGGATGAACACGTAGACTTCGAAGCCGGTACCCACCACGGCAATGCTGCCGCCGCTAGCCGGAGCGTTCTCGGAGTAGGTCACGCGCTCTGCGGTTGTCAGAAGCGAGATCAGAGGGTGCTGCTGTACCAGAAACGTGGTCGAAGCGAAGCCGGGCTCACTGCGCACGTGGAAACTGATCCGCTTGGCCGGCGGGATGGTGAACTCGCTGCGCAGCGTACGCACCGCGCGTACCAGCTCCTGCAGCACGGCAAAGTCGCGTGCGACCTCGGGCGCCTGCCGGTCCGAGCGCTCGCGGGGGAACTCGGCCACAATAACGCTCTCGGCGCGCGGTTCTGCAAACTCGGGAAGTTTCTGATAGATCTCTTCGGTTATGAAGGAAACAAACGGGTGCAGCAGGCGCAGGCTCTCCTCCAGAATGTAGAGCAGCAGACTGATAGCTCGATCCTTCTCGGCTTCATCTTCGCTGTAGAGCGAAATCTTTGACGCCTCGATGTACCAGTCGCAAAAGTCGTTCCAGAAGAACTCGTAGCCGGCGCTGCTGGCGTCATTGAAGCGATACGCCTGCATCGCACGCCGCACGTCGGCAACCGCGTTGTTCAGGCGGTGCAGGATCCAGCGATCGACCGCCGTAAGCTCGATCTGGTCACGCGGCAGCAGCGTGCGCCCTTCCAGATTCATCAGCAAGTAGCGCGAGGCGTTCCATATCTTGTTGGCAAACTTGCTGCCGAAGTGGAAGTCGTCTTCATCCAGCAGAATGTCCTGCCCCTTGGCGGCCAGGAACGAAAGCGTAAACTTCAGCGCGTCGGCACCAAAACGGTTGACGATGTCCAGCGGATCCATGCCGTTGCCCAGCGACTTCGACATTTTGCGACCCTGCTTATCGCGAATCAGCCCGGTGATGTAGATGTCACGAAACGGAGCCTGTTCCATGAACTCCATGCCCGCCATAATCATCCTGGCTACCCAGAAGAATATTATATCATAGGCGGTGACCAGAGTGGTGGTCGGATAGAACGTCTTGAGATCAGTGGTCTGTTCAGGCCAGCCGAGGGTCGAGAACGGCCACAGCCACGACGAGAACCAGGTATCCAGCACATCCTCATCCTGGCGCAACGTACGGCCGGAATTGGCCGGATCCTCGGTGGGATCGCTACGAGAAACTATCATCTCGCCGCTGTCATCGTCGTACCAGACGGGAATCCGGTGGCCCCACCAGAGCTGACGCGAAATGCACCAGTCGCGGATGTTCTCCAACCAGTTGGTGTAGGTGTTTTCCCAGCGCTGCGGGTAGAACCTGACTTCGCCGCGGCGCCACGCTCCCAGAGCTTTCTCGGCCAGCGGCTTCATGCGCACAAACCACTGGTCCGACAGAAACGGTTCGATGCGCGTGTTACAGCGGTAACAGTGGCCGATCTGATGCGCGTGTTCCTGGTCGCGGATATACAGTCCTGCCGCCTTGACGTCAAGCACCACCGCCTTGCGCGCATCCAGCGCCGATAGGCCGCGGTAAGGCTCGGGCACGTTCTCGTTGAGCGTACCGTCGGCGTTGAGGATGTTTATGACTTCCAGCTGGTGGCGCTGGCCGATTTCCCAGTCGTTGACGTCGTGCCCGGGTGTCACCTTGACCACGCCGGTACCGAATTCCATTTCTACGTAGGAATCCGCCACTATCGGAATCTCGCGCCCAACCAGCGGCAGAATAGCGCTCTTACCAATCAGCGCGCCGTAACGCTTGTCCCTGGGATTGACCGCCAGCGCGGTGTCACCGAGCATGGTCTCCGGGCGCGTTGTTGCAATCTCGACCTGTCCGCTGCCATCCGCCAGTGGATAGTAGTAATGGTACATGCGCCCGTTGATCTCGGAGTATTCTACCTCGTCGTCCGAGAGCGCGGTACCGCACGAGCTGCACCAGTTGACCAGGTAGTTGCCGCGGTAGACCAGGCCCCGCTCGTAGAGGGTCACAAAGACCTCGCGTACCGCGTGAGAAAGCCCCTCGTCCAGCGTGAAGCGCTCACGGCTCCAGTCACACGATGCACCGATCTTCTCCAGCTGCCGGGTAATGATCGCGTGGTGCTCGTCCTTGACCTTCCAGGTCTCCTCGACAAACCTCTCGCGCCCCAGATCGCGGCGGCTGGTACCTCGGGCGCGTAGCTGGCGCTCAACCACGTTCTGGGTCGCAATGCCGGCGTGGTCGGTTCCCGGAACCCACAGCGTCGGGCGGCCGAGCATGCGGTAGTAACGGATCAGCACATCCTGCAGACTGTTGTTGAGTCCGTGCCCCATGTGCAACACGCCGGTCACGTTGGGAGGCGGAATCACTATCACGAAAGGCTCCGCGTCTCCTTTGATCTCGCCGGGGTCCGGCGGCGCAAAGTAGCCGTGCGCTTTCCAGTGCTGATAGATGCGATCTTCAAAATCCTTGTGATCGAATGTCTTGGCCAGCTCGATCGCCTTCATCGGGTGCCTCTCTCGCTATACGTTCGTTCGATCGCATATCCTACCAGATTTAGCCGCTGCCCGACAACGCGCCCGCGCGGTTTCTGCTGCGCCCAGGCCGGTGCAGCCGGACATCAATGCGACAATCAATGCGGCGGGCTTGACGAAACGCCGTGAATCTGCAGCATAGCGGAAGTTATGGCTGAAAACGTCCTCGTGATCGTAGAGTCGCCCACCAAGGCGAGAACTATCAAGCGCTTCCTGCCGAGCAACTACACCGTGGAGGCAAGCGTGGGACACGTCCGCGATCTACCGCAAACCGCGGCCGATATCCCCAAGAACCTGAAGCAGGAAGAGTGGGCGCGGCTCGGTATCGATGTCGAGAATGATTTTGCTCCTCTGTACGTGACACCCAAGGGCAAGTCCAAAGTCATCAACGAGCTCAAGCGCAAGGTCAAGCAGGCCGATGCAGTGATGCTCGCCACCGATGAAGACCGCGAGGGCGAGAGTATCTCGTGGCATCTGGTGCAGGTACTGAAGCCGAAAGGACCGGTACGCCGGATGGTGTTTCACGAGATAACCAGGGCCGCGATTGAGAGCGCTATCGAGAATCACCGTGAAATCGACATGCGGCTGGTGAAAGCACAGGAGACACGCCGCATTCTGGACCGCCTTTACGGCTTCACGCTGTCCCCGCTGATCTGGAAGAAGATTGCCTACGGCCTGTCCGCCGGACGCGTGCAGTCTCCCGGGCTGCGCCTGATCGTGGAGCGCGAACGCGAACGAATACGCTTCCACCGCTCGGTGTACTGGGATCTCAAGGCCGACCTGTTTTCGCCCCAGGATAACAACCGCCTGGTGTTCGAAGCCAGGCTGCAATCAGTCGGCGGCAAGCGCGTTGCCGGGAGCAAGGACTTCGATTCCACCAGCGGTAAGCTGGACGGCAAGGCCGACGTGCTGCACCTGGACCAGGCTGCGGCCGAGCAGCTGCTGCACACACTGCAGAGCAAACCGTGGCGGGTACTCGAGGTAAACGAGAAACAGGTTACGTCGCGCCCGGCAACCCCGTTCATAACTTCCACGCTGCAGCAGGAAGGCAACCGCAAACTCGGCCTGTCTGCCCGCGAGACGATGCGCGCGGCGCAGCGCCTCTACGAAGAGGGGCTGATCACCTACATGCGTACCGATTCTCCCCAGCTCTCCAGTGAAGCCATCGGCGGTGCGCGCCGCGCAGTAGAGCAGCTCTACGGTAGCGACTACCTCTGCGAACAGCCGCGGCAGTACAGCTCCAGGTCTCGTTCAGCCCAGGAGGCACACGAGGCAATCCGGCCCGCCGGCGCCGAATTTGTACACCCCAACAGCACCAATCTCAGCGGCAAGGACAAGGAGCTCTACGAACTGATCTGGAAGCGTACGCTGGCTACCCAGATGGCCGACGCGCGCAAGCTGCAGGTCAGTGTCAGGATCGGCGTTGAAGAGTGTATTTTTGGCGCCGCCGGCAGCCGCATTCTCTTCCCCGGATTCTTGCGCGTCTACGTCGAAGGCAAGGATGACCCCGAGGCGGCGCTGGACGACAAGGAAGTGCTGCTGCCCGATTTGAAAACCGATGATCAGCTGAGCGTTGACGCCATGGATGCTCTCTACCACGAGACCAAGCCGCCGGCGCGCTACACCGAGGCTTCGCTGGTGCAGCGTCTGGAACGCGAAGGCATCGGCCGCCCCTCCACCTACGCCACTATCATCAGCACGCTCTACGAGCGCGGTTACGTCCGGCGCCAGGGTACCGCGCTTGCACCCACCTTTACCGGTTTTGCCGTTACCCAGTTGATGGAGAACCATTTCCACTACCTGATCGATTACCGATTCACCTCCGAGATGGAGAACGCGCTGGATGAGATTGCCGATGGCAGCCGCAACCATCTCGACTACCTCAAGCAGTTCTACCTGGGTGAGGACGGGCTCAAGCAGCAGGTCCAGGCACGCGAGGGAGAAATCAAACCCGAAGCGTCCCGTACCATCATTCTACCGCAGCTCGACGAGGGAACTGAGGTCAAGATCGGCCGCTATGGGCCCTATATCGTCCATCAGAGCAACGGTGATGAGCCGGTTCATGCATCAATCCCGGAAGAGGTTGCACCGGCTGACCTGCGCGAAGAGGACATTGCCGAGCTGATCGAACTGCAGAAGAACGGACCGCAGCCGATCGGGGTTGACCCTGATAGCGGCGAAAACATCTACTGCCTGGTGGGCCGCTACGGCCCCTACGTACAGCTGGGCGAGAAGAGCGACGACCAACCCAAACCGCGCCGTGCCGCGGTGCCGCGCGACATAAAGGCCAAGGAGATCACAACCGAGACCGCGCTCAAGCTGCTGAGCCTGCCGCGCAGTCTGGGCTCTCACCCCGACAGCGGCAAGGAGATTGTTGCCAACACGGGCCGCTTTGGTCCCTACGTAGTGCACGACGGCGATTTCCGTTCGCTGAAGAAGGACGACGATGTATACAGCATCGGTCTGGAGCGGGCACTCGAATTGCTGGCCGAGGAGAAGAAGGGTCGTGGCAGACGCTCCAAGGTTCTGAAGGATCTCGGAACCGAACCCAAGGGCAACAAGAAGATCGCAGTCTACGACGGCAAGTACGGTCCGTATATCAAGTACGGCAGCAAGAATATCAGTCTGCCCGATGACAAGAAGGACGAGGACGCGATCGAAAAGCTGACGCTTCAAGATGCAATGGCGCTGGTCAAGGCCGGCAAGAAACGCTGATCAGTCGCTGCGCAGCGCGCCGCGGGGCGCTACAAACTGTCCGGGCGGGCGTTCAGGTACGAATCCAGGTTCTCCCTGGTAACCAGTTCAATCGGCATACCGATAGTCTCAGCCGGCGCCGAGCCGAGCACCACCTGCCGGTAGAGCTCGTAGAGCGCTTCATAGCCCTGCGTCTCGGGTTCCTGACTGATCACAAAGTCGATCTTGCCTTCTCGCAGGTATGCGATGTTTTGCGGGATCAGGTCGTAGGCAATCAACGGGATGTGGCGCGCCTCACCCTGCTTCTGGATGTACTCCACCATGATGTGGCTCAGCGCGTTGGTGACAAAGATTCCCTCAACACCGGCAAGATCGCGTGGCAGACGGCGCGTCAGCTCAGCGTTAGGATCGATCCCGGGCCCTTCCACCAGCGAAATCTGCTCAATTCTCACGGCGGGCGTATCCACGAAGAAGTGCTGAATCCCCTCGGCCCTGCGCTCCAGATGGTAGTCGTCGGTACCCACGGTGATTACCACCACCGTGCCCGTTGTACGCATCAGAATCCGCAGCATCTTGCCGGCAACAACCCCGCTGTCAAAAGGATCCTGCCCTACGAACGTATAGCGCCCATCGGCCTCAACGCGCGAGTCAAACAGCACCACCGCTGTGTGGTTCTCGTCAGTCATTGTGTCCAGGAATCGCTGCGCCGGACGCGACAGAACCGGCGCAATCAGCAGGCCGTCGAGTTCGGCGCTCCTCACCTTTCTGCAGCAGCGCTCGAACGAATCCGGGCAATGGCGGTCAAAGTAGAAATGCTGCGCGGAAACCTTGTGGAAGGCGAGGTCGCGTGCCGCGCGGGCGATGCCGCTCTGCGGCATCGCCCAGTAGCCGCTGTCCTGATCGACCCGAGGCATCATGACACCAAAGTTGATTGCCTTGGCCATCGAGAGATGACGCGCGGTCAGATTGGGTGAGTAATTCAGTTCCTCTATAGCCTGCTGCACACGCCGAAAGGTCTCGCGCGCCACCCGCCCGCGATTGTTCAGAACGCGATCAACGGTACCAATCGAGACCCCGGCCATGCGTGCTACATCTTTGATTGTTGCCATGAACGCGCCGGACTATAACGCAATAACCCGGATACCGGCCTGTTCTCCGAATGCCACCAAGTCTTCGTAGAGATGGGCGCCATACGCAATGCAGCCGTACTCGTTGCTCCACGACTCTATCAAGGTATCCAGGTCCGCTTCAACCTTGATGAACGCGTGCGGCCAGAAGGGAATTCCACATTCTTCCAACAGCTCCTGCACAACATCTGCGCCCGGCTCAAACATGGAACAGCGGCAGACAATCAGCTCAAACTCCCCATCGCGGCGTCCAACCCGCGCCATGACACCGTTGCCCGGTTTGCACACCAGCTGCACGGCCAGGCCTCCGGCGGCCCCTTCGGTCTCAATTCCGTGCCTGGAAAAAGCGGCCGGCTTGACCGTTCCCGCAAGCGACGGCGGGCACGCCCCGTCACAGACTATCCGCATTTCCCCGGTTGCCTTGTTGATGTGCTGCAGGTCTCCGTAGTAGACCGGTTCAGCACTCAGAGCATTCAACAGAATAACGGTCAGAAGCGAGTTGAAATCGCTCAGCGTCATGCTGGCCACACGATCCTCCAGCATCATGCTCTGGGGAAAACTGGTTGCCGAATAGTCATCGCCCAATCCGGGAAACGACTGTATCACGTAGCCCGCCCACTCCTCTTCTGCCATTATCTTCTTCAGCGCCAGATACAGACGAATCGAACGATCGGCAGCGTCGGTTGTGGGGACCGGCTCAGAGAATAGGGGCGTTATTCGTTCTCGCGCCTGATCTATCTCGGATGTGGCAACACTGTTGGCAAGATGCAACAGCCGCGTTGTGTCACGCGAATCCAGGTCTACGCCAAACAGCTTCATCCATTGCGAAGGATCTGCCACACCGCACGTCTGCCCCATGCCGCGTCCGCCGAGTACGCCATAGGTGGATTGGTTTAGCTGTCGCTTCACGGCGCTGGCGCGGCACCATGCAGAAATCCTGGTTATTGTGCCGCTTTCAGTGGCGGCAGCGTAGACAAAACGGTGACTCAAGCCTATCTCGCGCATCGCGGCGTGCAGTACCAATCCACCGACCGAACCTCCCCAGCTCTGCCCGCCAGGGTCGTTCCACAGCAGGATACCATTGCCGGTGGAGGCATAATCGCGAACCGCCGCAATAAGATGTGCCGCCCAGACCCAGGTACCGGAGTAGAGGATGATCGCATCCACTTCTTCCTTTACCTTGAAGTGGTACATGCATTCGCGCGCCTCCTTCTTGGAGGCAACCACAATCGGATACTCAACCAGCTGCAGCCCTGCGTCCTTCAAGGCCTGTTTGTTGCTTTCGATCAGCCCATCATCAATGAAGGGCGTGCCCATTGGATCCTTCAAACCATCTTTGTGTACCCCGTACACGATAAACCCGACTCTGGCCGTTAACATAAGACTCTCCTACTCGGTTAATCGCACAGGTGACTCTGCCTCGTCGTTGTGCGTTAGGTCCATTTCTCTATCCGCTTCAGCAACGTCCGTTCCTGCTCCTCGCTGGCCGAGGGCAGGCACAGAAATATCCCCTCGGGCCGCACTGCCTGCATGAACGGATCGAGCTCATCGGGCTGCAGGTCTACAACCACCGACTTCCCGGCGGTCTGAATGCGCTCGATCAGCGGCACCCACTGCATGATCGGTTGGTCTTCACCAACACCCTGCACCCACTGGTAGGCCTGGATCTCGGGGATGCGCAGAAGCTGTTCGAGATGACGCGCCACACCCTTGCCGTCAATGTGGAAAATGTTGTGCGTCATGTGCCTGACTTCACGCTCGATGATCGGAAGTGCAAGATCTTTGAACTGCTGTTCGGAGATCATCGCGGCCAGATCACAGCTCGGAATATGCAATTTGCCTCGCGACGGGATCTCCATCCAGGTCACCGAGAGCTGCCCGTGCTGCTTCAGAATGCCGTCGAAATGATCGTAGATCTCGAAAAAATGCTCTGCGCCGCGCTCAGCCAGCGCTTTGGCCTGCTGCGGTGTATCGTACAGATCCATGCAGAGCCGGTCAGCGCCACGCCACGCCATGGCGCAGTCCGCGCCGGGATGCAGATCGGTGTAGCCCACCATGAACCGGTTGTTACACACCGCCAGGGCAGCAGCGGTGAGCTCCTCGACTTTGCGGAAGTACTGATTGCCGCGGTCAAATTGCAGCTTCTCGGCATCCGGCCACTCGCGGACCGGGTGCGTCGACCACGAGGTTGTCTCGCCGTACTCCAGCGGGCAGCCGTGGAAGGCCGCGTAGACCTCGGGACCAAGATTGGGCCAGTAGACCGGGAAAGTCTCGGCCAGGAACACCTTGGCTTCGATCGAGCGTAGATAACGTTCGATCTGGTACTCTACATCAAACCAGCGCTCTCTGAGGCTACCCCAGCGCTCAGGGTCCGCGTCATCCACCTGCTCGGCAAAGGCGTTATGGCGTGTGAAGCGCACCGGAACGCGATCAACGATGGCGCCATCGAACCACGCCTCCACCCTGGCCATGGCGTCGTCAAAATCCGGCTTGTTCTGCAGGACCACGTCAGCCCCGCTTCTTCATCATAGTTGCATACGTCGATACCGAAACCATAATCAGCAGGCCGTAGATGAACTGGATCCAGAAGCCGCTCAAACCCGACGAGATAATCCCGGCCTCCAGTGAGCCGATGAGCAGGGCGCCCAGGAAGGTACCGAGGATCGTTCCCATTCCACCAAACACCGAAGTCCCCCCGACAAAGACCGCCGCAAGCGCTGACATCAGGTAACCCTGTCCCTGACTCGGCCAGAAATAGGTGACTTCCAGCGTGGAGAGGATACCGACAAAGGCCGCGCACGCGCCCACCTGCATGAAAGCGATGGTCTTGACCCTCTTGACGTTGATGCCCATCATTGCGGCGCTCTGCTCGTTGTCACCCACAAACAGCAGGTGCGAACCGAAGCGGTGCCGTTTCAGCAGCACCCCGAAGAACAGCGCCGCGGCAATCATCCACAAGAACTGCGCCGGGATGACACCCCCGATACGTCCAACAAATGCCCGGAACAGAAACGTGTCCATCGCGCCCACCAGCGAAATTCCACGCCCCCGGGCAACCATGTTGACCGCTCCGCGCCAGAAGAACATCGATCCGATGGTTGCCACCAGCGAAGGAACGCCGATACGCACCACCAGGATTGAATTGACGAATCCGCAGGCGGTACCCACGGCAATGCAGCAGATAACCGCCAGCAGCATGCTGCCGGTGTTGGTGAATACGGTCCCGAAGACCCAGGCGGAAAACGCCAGCACCGACGGAAACGACAGGTCCATCATCCCGAGCACTACAACCAGCGTAACCGACAGCGCCAGGATTGCGATGAACGGAATGGTTGACATAAACGAGTAGTAGATGTCGAACCGGGAGAACACCCCGGGATTCGCGATGAAGAACAGAATGAACACCGAAAAGAAGACAATCAGTATGCTGAGATCGAGTTTGTGTTCCAGGCGCATTGGCTTTTTCAACATGGTGGGTACCCCTTCCTCGGTTACTCGAACACCCCGGTCCTGGCCAGGTTTTCCATCTTCTGCACCAGATCGTCCTGGGTAATCTCGGATTTCCTGACATCGCCTGCAATCTTGCCGCGGTCCAGAATCACAAACCGGTCGGCTGCCGGGTAGATATGGTAGAAATTGTGACTGATGAAGATGGCAGATTTGCCGTGATCCTTGATGCTTCGGGTAAAATCCAGGACCTTTTTTGTTTCGGACAGAGACAGCCCCATGGTTGGTTCATCCAGAATAATGAGCTCAGCGTCGAAATAGAGAGCCCTGCCGATTGCAACACCCTGTTTCTCGCCCCCGGAGAGGAACATCACCTGGGAGTCAACCGTAATCGCCTTGGACGTAAAGCCCATGCTGTCGCGCAGCAGTCGCTCGGTCTCAAGCTTCTCTTTCTTGACGTTGATTATACCCAGCTTGTTAGTAATCTCGCGGCCGGCAAACATATTGCGCCACATACTCTGCTGATCCGCAAGCGCGCGTTCCTGGTAGACCGTTTCGATGCCCAGAGCGCGCGACTGCGCAACCGAGTGAATAGTGATTCTCTTGCCCTTGAAGTAGATTTCGCCCTTGTTGGGCCTGTGAACTCCGGTTATAGTCTTGATCAACGTAGACTTGCCTGCCCCGTTGTCTCCAACCAGGGCCACAATCTCGCATTTATTGACGTGAAAATTGATGCCCTGGAGCACGTTCACGTGGCCGAACGACTTGTGTACATCGCGCATCTCGAGCAGCTTGTCATATTCGGTGGTCTGCTTGTCTGTAACCGCTGCACTATCTGACATCAGTGTTCCCTCCTCGGAGAAATCACGGCGGCCCCGCGCAACGCGCGGAGCGCCGGATACAAAAGCGACTGTCAATATATACCGAGGACTACCGGATTCCCCGCTCGGCCAGCGGTGCCACAAAGTCAATGTTGGATTCGTCGATCAACGCCGCGCCGGTATCGATGTGCAGGCCCGAGAAACCGTACTTTGCGGTCAGAGCGATCTGCAGTATCGGCAGGTAACCCTGCAGCCACGGCTGCTGGTCCAGCACAACGCCCAGAAAGCCGCTGTTGATTGCATCAACTGTGGCCGCGCTCAAATCGAAACCACCGACGTAGATATCCCCCGGATTGCGGCGTGCCGCTCTGAGGTAGGTACCGACGGTTGCGGTCAGCGCTCCGTGGTCGGTGATGATCAGCTTGACATCGGGGTTGGATGCAATGTAGCTGGTGACTACCGGAGTCCCCTGTGCCGGGTCGGAATTCACCGCATCGGAGATCTCGATGTAGTCTACGGTCAATCCCATGTCCTCGAGAGCCTCAATCGCACCCCTGGTGCGCAAACCGCGGGTTTCCTGCCCGAGCAGTCCCCATACCATCGCCCGGTCGCCGCTGCCGACACCAGCGCGCTGCGCAGCGCCCTCGGCAAGCATTCTGCCTGATGCGTAGAGATCCTGACCAACGTAGCCAAAACCGTCCGCTTTGTACTTTTCTTCGATCTCGGGCAGCTGAGTATTCTGGCTGGTTACGATTATTCCGCGAGCTCTGGCGTCATCCACCAGCGGTCCAAGGGCAGCTACCCCGGGATGTCCCATCACCGCGATCCCGTCCGGTCGGCGCGCAACCGCATCACGGAACTGCGCAATCATTCTGTCCGGCAGCCAGTCTGACCAGACGTACTCCACGTTGACGCCCAGATCGTACTCCGCCGCGCGAGCACCGTTGTAGACAATCGATGCAAACGGGCCGCCCTCAGGACCACCGGGGAAGAATACGATGTTGATCCCCTCGAAGTGCTTCTCGCCGGCCTCCATCCTCTCCTGCTGACCTTCGGCCAGACCAAGTGCCGCTACCACAAACAGCAGTACGACACACAGACCAAGAACTGCTACTAACCTCTTCATACGTCCTCCTTTTCAGAAAAATCTGAAAGAGTTGTTGAAGGTCCGATACGCCGCGCTGGACTGCCCGGACCTTCGTTTTCAATGACTATCTCACGCCTTCGCTGACAGCGAAATGGACGTTTCTGCAGTACCGATAGACAAAGCGGCACTTGTTGCACCCGTCTGCCTATCATTGGTAGCCCTCGCGGATGGTATCCACCATGGCCCAGAAGTTCTCCATGGGAGTATCGAGCTGAACGTGGTGCGTTGGCCCCAGAATCAGCCCTCCATCCTTCCCCACTGTTTCCATCCGTTTGCGCACCTCATTGCTGACCTCCTGAGGACTGCCAAACGGAAGCGTATACTGCTCGTCTATCGAACCCCAGAAGCAAAGCTTATCGCCGTAGAGCCGCTTCACCTCGGCCGGATCCATGCTTGCCGGCTGAAGCGGGTTCAGCACATCGATACCGATCTCGATCAGATCGGGGACAACCGGCCAGATGGCGCCATCGGAATGGTACGCAACCTTGAGCTGCGGGTTGATTGCCTTCACCTCCGAGACAAACCGGGCCATTCTGGGCTTGAGAAAGCTGCGCCACATCTCGGGCGACATGATCATGGAAGACTGGGCGCCGATGTCATCGCCGGTCCATATCATATCCACGCCGAGTTCAGCCAGCCGTTTTGCCGCACTCAGGTGAAAATGGAACGGGATATCCAGAATTGCTTCTGCTACATCGGGATTCAAAGACAGGTCCATCAGCAAGCGGTCGAGCCCCCGCAGAGCCCAGGCGGTCTCGAAAATGGTACAGACCGTCACCCCGGTTATCCAGTACTGATCCTTGTACTCCCGCACAACCCGCGCCGGTTCCTGGTACAGCTCACTGCGATGGGGATCGGGAGCAACGTAGTCGGAGAGCGCTGCGTCGTCGGCCAGCGGGTGCGAGGTGATCTCGGTATAGCTGCCGGTTCCAAACTTGGTTGTATACTCGGCGCGGCGAAAGCCGATGCCCCATTCGTCGGTGTAGCTCTGGCCGCCACCGTAATAGGAGTTGGCCCAGCCTACCGAGGTCAACAGCAGGTCTTCATCGAGGGCGCGCTCGAGGTCGTAGGGATTACCACCGCCGTGCGGATTGTGTTCTGCGTCACCGCTGCAAAGCGCCATATCCTGGCGCAGCCGCTGTGCAAACTCCGGTGTGAAACTGACCTGCATCGGGCACCGGTCCGGACGCTCCCCGTTCAGCGCGAGAAGCACCCGATCACGATTCTTCATAGTGAATATCCCTCACGGCGTGCACCAACTAGCGTTAACGTACACACATTATAGGGGCACCCTCTTTTTTCTGTCAAACAGTTTATCCGCGCAATGCAACAGCGGTTGGATCAAGCTGCAACAAACTCGAGTATTTACAAATCCCGCGTGCATGCCGTATCGTATGGGTCTGAAAGGAGACAGCGATGAGCGACAACTACTGCATTGGCCTGGACTACGGCACTAACTCGGTTCGCGCCGTTATCGTCAACACGGCCACCGGTGAAGAGATCGCCGAGAGCGTATGGGACTACGCCCACGGTGAGGCGGGCATCATCATCGATGCGCGCGATCCCAATCTGGCGCGCCAGCACCCGCAGGACTACCTCGACGGGGCGCGCGCGGTCATCAAAGGGGCATTGTCGCACGCCGGCGCGGTTGCCGGATTTGATCCGCGGCAGGTGATCGGGATCGGAGTCGATACAACCGGCAGCACTCCTATGCCTCTGGCCAGGGATGGAACTCCGCTGGCATTCAGCGCTGAGCTGAGTGACAATCCGGCGGCAATGGCGTGGCTATGGAAGGATCACACTTCAGCCGCAGAAGCCGAGGAGATTACCGCCAGCGCCGAGAAGTCCCGGCCGCATTTCCTGGCCAAGTGCGGTGGTATCTACTCCTCCGAGTGGTACTGGTCCAAGCTGCTCAAGTGCAAACGCAGTGCGCAAGCGGTCTTTGACGCCGCGCATACCTGGGTAGAAATCGCTGACTGGATTCCGGCCCGGCTGTGCGGCATCAGCAACCCGGCGCAGATCAAGCGCGGGATCTGTGCTGCCGGCCATAAGGCGATGTTTCACACCGACTGGGGCGGCTACCCTGACGCCGATTTTCTCGCCGGCCTCGATCCGGACCTGGCGCGGCTGCGTGCGTCGCTGCCCGACGTAGCCTACACCGTTGACCAGAGCGCCGGTCTGCTCTCTGCAGAATGGGCCCAACAGACCGGCCTGCCGGCCGGGATTCCGGTGGCGGTTGGAGCCTTTGACGCGCACCTCGGCGGTGTTGGCTCGGGTATTCGCCCGGGTGTGCTGGTGAAGATACTGGGAACCTCCACCTGCGACATGATGGTGGTTCCTGAATCACAACAGCTCGCCGATATCCCCGGCTTATGCGGCATTGTTCCAGGCTCAATCCTGCCGCGGCACTTTGGCCTGGAAGCCGGTCAGAGCGCCGTCGGTGACATCTTCAACTGGTTTGTCAACTACGTGCAGCCCGGTGGTACCGAGAAAGGGTCTCACCAAGCGCTGACCGCCGCCGCTGAAAAGCTGGCACCCGGTCAAAGCGGATTACTCGGACTGGACTGGCATAACGGCAACCGCACTGTGCTGGTGGACGTGCGCCTGACCGGCGCGATCCTGGGGCTGACACTGCACAGCCGCCCAGAAGAGATCTACCGCGCACTGGTGGAATCAACCGCGTTTGGCGCGCGCGTAATCATGGAGCGCTTCGAAGAGTATGACCAGAAAGTCAACGAGATCGTCAACTGCGGCGGTATCTCGGTGAAGAATCCAATGGTGATGCAGATCTACGCCGATGTGATGAACCGTCCGCTGAAGATCGCACGCAGCAAGCAAACCCCCGCGGTTGGCGCGGCCATGGCCGGTGCTGTAGTCGCGGGAGTTGAGGCCGGTGGTCACGACAGTTTTGACTCGGCAATCGACGCCATGACCGGCACGCTCGACAAGCAGTTCACGCCGATCAACGAGAACGCACGCGTCTACAACAGGCTCTACGGCCTCTACCGCAGTATGCACGACGCCTTCGGCGTCAAAGGATCACAGGCATCGCTGTCCGGTGTTATGAAAGAGTTGATCGACATACGTGACAAGGCGCGCGGACAATGAGCAGCGGCAACGGCACCATCGCCCGCCTGCGCGAGGCGGTCTACCGCGCCAATCTGCGCATTGTGGAATCGGGGCTGGTACTGCTGACCTGGGGCAACGCCAGCGCCGTTGACCGCCGCTCCGAGACTATGTTGATCAAGCCCAGCGGCGTAGACTACGCCGATCTGGGCCCCGACACCATGGTGCGCGTGGCGCTCGGTGACGGCTCGGTGGTCAACGGCGATCTGCGCCCCTCTTCGGATACCGATACCCATCTGGAGCTCTACCGCGCGTTCCCCGATATCGGCGGTATTGTGCACACCCACTCGCACTTCGCGGTCTGCTTTGCGCAGGCCGAGCAGCCGATCCCGTGCTTCGGCACAACGCACGCCGATCATTTCCACGGCGCCATTCCGGTTACTCGAAGGCTCAGCCGCCACGAGATAGAGCAAGCCTACGAGCGCAACACCGGGCTGGTGATTGTGGAACGGTTTCAGCGCCACGCTATCGACCCGCAATCAATTCCAGGTGTGCTGGTAGCGCACCACGGTCCTTTTGCCTGGGGAACCTCAGTTGAGAAGGCGGTCGACAACGCGATTGTGCTCGAAGAAGTTGCGCGGATGGACTATCACACGCGCTCGATCAACGCGCTGGCCGCCGAAGCGCCGCAGGAGCTCGTTGACAAGCACTACCTGCGTAAGCACGGCAGCGGGGCGTACTACGGTCAGTCAAAGCCGTGACCGGCTCCGTGCGCCGGCAGACGCTCGGGCTCAACTGATGCGCCGCTGTTCGCGGCGCGCCTTTTCGATTTTCTGCATCTTGCGATAGTAGCTGGCCTGCTTGGCAATTTCCTCAACATCGGCGGCCAGAATGCGGTTCTCCATCGCCTTGAGCTTTCCGTTACGCAGCAGCTCGCGGACCGCCTGGTTGCCTTCGTTCATCGGCAGGCCGACCATGTTAATCAGTTCGCGCGTACCAAAGCCAAAGGTATAGCTCTCGCCGCTGCGAATCGGCACGCGGGCCTTCTCCAGCTGTATCAGCAGCGCATCGTAGAGGCGCCCGACCTTATCGGTCAGCAGCGTGTTTGCCAGCTGCTTGTAGATAAACCAGATTCGTTCCGCCAGCAGCGTTGTCAGCCGCGCGATGATCTGCGGCTGGGTAGAGACCATGCGCGCAAAGTTTTCCTTGTTGACCGCCAGCAGTACCGCGTCTTCAAACGCCACCGCCGAGGCTGAGCGCGGCTTGTTTTCAATCAGCGACATCTCACCGAAGATATCACCCTGTTTGAGGACCGCCAGCAGCACCTCGTTGTCATTGACAATCTTGGTTATTTTGACGCTGCCCTTCTGGATGATGTAGAGTTCTCTGCCCGGCATCGTCTCGCAGAAGACCATCGTATCCTTGGGGTAGGTGCGCGTGAACGCCTGCTCGTTCCCCTCGAGGTAGACCGCTTTGGAATACGGCTTGATCTTCATCATGCGTTCGCGTGCGGCCTGCAAATTTGGTCCCTGCGGACAGTATTTGATGTACTGGTAGTAGGCGTAGTAGGCCTGATTATACTGGCTCTGACGGGCGTAGTACTCTGCTACATAGAACAGGTGGTTGATATCCGCTTCAACCGAGTCTTTGAACGTAATACGAGCCAGCGCTTCATCGAGGTAGCGCATACGCCTGGAAAACGCTTCGATGATTTTCATCGCCACCGGCGTATTCTTCTCTATGAGCAGGTGATAGTTCTCTTTATGAACGGCAATCAGGGTAACATCGGTCAGCGCCTGGGCGGTCTCGATGTGGCTGTGCGAGGACATGGTCGAGACAACGCCAAAGAAGTCACCGGGGCCGAGCACGTTGCCGCCCTCTTCCTCTACAACTTCCACCTCTTTGCTTATGCGTACCTTACCGGCACGAATGATGTAGAAACAGTCTGCGTTTTGTTTTCCTTCAACAACGATGTAGGCACCTTTGTTGAAATTCACCATTGAAAGCTGTAGTGGGCTGCTCATACCTTTTCCAACACGAGGTTACACACCTGTTGTAGTATACGAATCGGCCGAAGGATTTGTCAATCAAGCCCCCTATCTCTGACTATCGGCTGCTGCAGGCTCTACGTGAAGCGGGAACTGCAAGGCAAACTTCTCAACCTTGTCTCGAATGCTTTTCAGGCGGGCAGTGTCACCGGAGTTGGCCAACACGTCCAGAATGTAGCCGCCAACGGTCTCCATGTCTTTCTCGCCAAAACCGCGGGTTGTCAGCGCGGGCGTGCCGATCCGCACCCCCGAGGTAACCAGAGGGCTCTTGCTGTCAAACGGAATCCCGTTCTTGTTAACCGTGATATTGGCGTCGTCGAGCAGGGTCTCGGCCTCTTTACCGGTAAGACCGAAGCTGGTCACGTCAACCAGCATCAGGTGATTGTCGGTTCCGCCCGATACAACCCGTGCACCGCCGGCTGCCAGTACTTCGGCAAGTTTGCGCGCGTTGGCCAGCACCTGCTTTTGATAGCTCACAAAATTGGGTGAGAGCGCCTCTTTGAACGCCACCGCCTTGGCGGCGATGATGTGCATCAGCGGCCCGCCCTGTATCCCGGGCATGACCGAGGAGTCAATCAGCTCAGAGTAGCGTTTGGTACGCCCGGACTTGGCTGCCACGATGCCCAGCCGGTTCTCTTCATCGCTACCGATAAGAATCAGGCCACCACGCGGTCCGCGCAGTGTCTTGTGGGTTGTACTGGTGGTGACGTGTGATAACCCGATGGGGCTCGGGTGAACTCCGGCGGCAACCAGACCGGCAAAGTGAGCCATGTCGGTCACCAGAAAGGCACCTACCTCGTCGGCAATCGCGCGAAAACGCTCAAAGTCCCACAAGCGCGGATACGCCGAAGCTCCGGCAACAATCAGCTTGGGACGAGTCTCACGCGCAACCCGTTCAATCTGTTGGTAGTCGAGCGTCTCTGTCTCCCTGCTGACACCATAACTTGCTACGTTATATAGAATTCCAGAGAAGTTGACCGGGCTGCCGTGGGTAAGATGACCACCGTGCGCCAGGTCCATGCCCAGGATCGTGTCACCCGGTTTCAGCAGCGCAAAATAGACCGCCATATTGGCGGAACTGCCCGAGTGTGGCTGGACGTTGGCGTATTCTGCGCCAAACAGCTGCCTGGCGCGATCACGCGCCAGGTCCTCGGCCATGTCAACAAATTCACAGCCGCCGTAGTAGCGCTTTCCAGGGTACCCCTCGGCGTACTTATTGGTGAGTACCGTACCGGCGGTCTCGAGTACCGCTGTCGAGGCGAAGTTCTCGGAGGCAATCATCTCAAGCTTCGAGAGCTGCCGCTGCTCCTCCTGTCGGACTACGCCGAACAGTTCGGGATCGGTTTGCTGAAGTGTGCTCACTGTCTACTCCTTGAAGAGCTGCTGCTATCAAGGGTAGGGGATATACCTGCTACTGTCAATGATTCAGAAATGCTCTCCGAGCACTCTCAGATCGTACCAGCGGCTGCGGTAATCGACCAGGTTACCGATATATTCCTCGTGATGGGTCTGCAGCGAGTACAGTTCGCGCACCGAACGGCGTGTCCCGTCGACGTGAAGGTTGCGCGCCTGCAGCCGACCAGGTGAAAAACTGACCCGTGCGGCATCCAGATTGCCAAAATAGAAACTACGTGCGTTCTCGCGCTGCTCCAGACGATCAGCGTACAGGCCGTCGCCGAGTGCCGGGTCAACCGGAACCCATCCGAAGTCCTGCAGGAAGAACTCGCTCCAGTAGTGCCGCAGCGGTTTGAGTTCGGCGTCAAAGACATAGCCGGCAACCACGCGTGCGGGTACTCCGGAGGCCCTCAGCAGCGAGACGTAGAGCGCCGCGTAGCTGAAGGAGTTGCCGCTGCGCGCTTCCAGTGCCTCCAGCGCCCCGCGGCTGGACTCTCGCTGCTCGGGGGTCAGCCGCTCGAGCACCCAGTTGTACAGCCGCTGAGCCTTGACGTAGGGATTCTGCGTTCCGGCGCTCACTTGCCGCGCGGTAGTGGCAATCGCGCTCGCACCAACCGGTAAGATCGCGGACTCGCTCAGGTACTTATCCAGAAACCGCTGATCGACGGTATAGCGGGCAACAACGCGGCCGGCTTCGATCTCGCTGTGTACTTCCCAGCGGTCAAACAGTACCGTACGCGCGATGGTGTGGGTCTCACCGGGGCGTATATTGGACAATTCGAAGACCGCCAGCCCGGACACGTCGTCAAAGAGCGGTGTACCCTGGCGCGTCAGCACCTGCGGGTTGGGCTGTTCGGGCAGCCACTGAACCCGCGGCATCCAGATGTACAACCGGTTCCACTGCGCCAGCTCTGGATCGATTTCGATCTGATCGATCTCGATCTCGTATTGTACAGCGAAGGTTCGCCGCCCACGGTAGGTCTTGCGGCCAACAGGCTGCTCGAGCTGCAGGTCGAAAGGCAGGCTGCGCCCCTTGTCGGTCTCAACGTAGATCGGGCCACCGACCGCGCCGTCGGGTACTCGCACCTCGATACGGCGCTCGGACCAGGTTCCGTAGACAAAATCGGTGATCGATCCGGCGATCAGGCCGCTGACGGTATTGGTGGCGCCGGGATTATCGCGACCTTCGGCGCTCCAGCTGAACAGAACCCGGCTGTTCTTACGGTTCTCGCCGAAGCGGCGGCCGTGAATTGTCACAGTGTTACCGACGCGGCTCAGGGTAGGTTCGATACGGCTGATCACCGGGCGCCCCGGCTGCTGCACCGCTGCCACCGGCTCGGGCACATGTTCGCGGTTGGTGAACAGCATTCCGTTACTGCGTCCGTTGGAGGTGTGAACGTAGACCAACCCGGAGGCGGTATCAGCTGGAATCCTGACGCGAATCCGGGTATCACTCCACTCCAGGTGTGCCGAAGCGGTTGGCGCCCGGCCCGAAATCAGAACACGGTTTCGGCCGCGCTCGCTGCCAAAACTGCGCCCCTCGATCACCAACTCGTCACCGGGCAGGCCCACCTCGGGAGATATCGAATCGATAACCGGCGGCCGACTGGACTCGCGAATAACCAGAGCCAGCGCGCCAACCAGAATCAGAAAGGCCACAACGATCAGCGCAGTTGTACCCGAGTTTCGCAGGAGATCAGTGATCAGTCGTCTCATATGAAGTCAATACTACTCGGCAGCGGCCTGATAGGGAACTACCTCAACCTGCAGCTCGATGTTGAAACTGGTGTATTGGTCATCTGTCACAGCGATTTCCTCAAGGCGCGCGCCGAGAGGAAAGAACACTACCGGCTCACCGAGGGTGACCGGCATACTCTTGAACGATGTTCGGTACTGGACTTCTTCGCCGGATGCGCCGCTGACCCACGTTTGTCCCTGTGCCACCAGCAGCAGGCCGTTATCACCCTCCTGATAGGGTGTGAACTGGACAACCACAACCACGTTGCTGCCGTCCAGACGTATGGTGACCGCGCGCCCCGATATGGTTACCCGAGAAACCTCCATGTTCCAGACGGTCTCTTCACCGTTCTCGGTAATCCGCGCAGCGATATTAACGCTCAGCGCCTGTTCAGACAACAGGCGCAGCGCATTCTCAAGGTCATCGGCGCCCAGGGTAAGCGTTGTCGCCAACATCAAGACTACTGCAAATAGTCGCTTCATTGCGTCCTTTTTGATTGCTCGCTTACTCGTCCGAGAGATCATCACCGTCCAGATGCGGCACTATCAACGGCTCATCGATGCGATAATCTGCCGCGCGCATCATCTTCGGTTCACCAATGAAGTCAAACCGTGCCATGTCCGGCAGCTTCACGGTAACCTCACCGATAGTGTCGGTTTCATTGATCATACGCAGCAGCTCATCGATTCCGATGTCGCCGATCCTGATGGTGAGATCCATTTCCCTGGCGGCAACCGGCAGATCAACCGGATCAGCAGAAGCCCGTCCGCTGTACCACAGCAACGTCCCTGCCAGCAGCAGCAGCAGCGATGCCGCAGCGGCAACCAGTGGCAGCGGGACAACCACCCGGCGGCGCCACAGCGGCTGCGGCCGGCGCGTTAAGTCGCTATTGATCAGACGTTGCCACACCAACTCCTGACTGGCGTTCCAGTCGGGTTGCGGCTCGCTGTGAAGGAAGCTCCGTACGGCAGCCAATCGGTCGAGCTCGCTGGAACACAACTGATCGTCCTTGAGGCGTTCCTCGAGCTGCTCTTTCCAGGGAGACGGTACCTCTCCGTCGAGGTACGCGGACAACAACTCACTATCAGGGTACATAAATGTCCCCCTCCTTCAGATGCTCCGCAAGCCGTTCTCGCGCGCGGTAGACGCGAACTTTGACGTTTCCCTCGCTGATGCCGAGAACCGATGCAATCTCCTTATAACTCAACTCTCCGTACTCTTTCATAATAATGACAGTCCGCAGGCTTTCAGGCAAGGCATTTAGCGCATCCTTTACGGCCTGCGAGGATTCGTCCTTCAGGACAACGGTCTCGCCGGATTCCAGCGTTCGCGGCGGCTCGCGAAACACCCGCTCGTACGCCCTTCGTTCACGCCCGCGCCGCTTCTGAAAGTTCAAGGCGAGGTTCTTGGCCACGCGAATCAACCAGTACTTGGCCTGCTCGGCGTCGGGCGCCACATCGATACGCTCGTAAAACTTGATAAAGGCATCCTGACAGAGCTCCTCGGCACTGTCGAGATCACCGGTAATCCTGTATACGATCCGTATGATGATCGGATAGACTTCGTCGTATACCTGCTTGAACTGCTGCGCGTGCGAGCTTCCCCACTCCATATTGTAAACAACCGACTGCTTCAGGTAGTTACACCCGCGGTCTCACCTTTTTCCATTTTGTTCCCTGGGGACTGTCCTCGAGTATGATGCCCTGCTGCGCGAGCTGATCTCGTATCCGGTCCGCGCGTGCAAAGTCGCGCTCGGCGCGCGCCTGCGAGCGCTCCTCGATCAGCTGCTGCACCTCGGGATCAACCATGTTCTGCGGCAGTTCCTGCTGCAGCAGTTTCAGCCCGAGCACCTGGTCAATCGCCGCTATCTGTGCCAGCTGGTCGTGTGGTTCGAGCTCGCTGTCCTTGATCACACCCCATAATTCGGCCAGGCCGCGGGCAACGTTGAGATCGTCGCTGATATGCTGCAGAAACGCTCGCGCGTAGGAGCCGTCCCAGTCTGCTTCGGGGAGTGCTGCACCGTTCAGTGCTGCCACTAAGCCGGAGATTCGGTCGAGCAGGTTGCGCCGGGCGTTGCGCGCTGCGTCCAGCGATTCGAAGGAGAATTGCAGCTGAGTACGATAATGCCCGCCAAGACAGAAATAGCGATAGTCAAGCGGCTCCCAGCCCTCCTCTTCCAGCGTGGACAGTGTCACGAATCCGCCGCGCGACTTGGACATCTTTCCAGTATCCATCAGCAGAAATTCAGCGTGGATCCAGTAATTGACCCACTTCTTGCCGGTAGCCGCTTCGGTCTGTGCGATCTCATTGGTGTGGTGCACCGGAATGTGATCCACGCCACCGCAATGGATGTCAAACTGTTCTCCAAGGTAGTGCAGACTCATGGCGCTGCACTCCAGGTGCCAACCCGGGTAGCCTCGGCCCCAGGGCGAGTCCCAGGTCATCGACTGGTGTTCAAACTTGCCCCTGGTGAACCAGAGCACAAAATCGTGCGGATTACGCTTGTTCTGGTCAACCTCGATGCGGGCACCGGCCTTCAGCTCCTGCCGGTCGAGCAGCGCCAGCTGCCCGTACGAGTCAAACTTGCTGATATCGAAATAGACGTTTCCACCGGCTTCGTAGGTGTAGCCGCGCTGCTGCAGACGCTCGATCAGCGCTATCATCTGCGGAATGTGGTCTGTTGCGCGACACACAATAGTCGGCGAGACGATGTTGAGCTTGCGCGTATCGTTGAAGAACGCCTCGGTGAAGTAGGCGGCAATATCCCATACCGAGCGCTTCATTTCGCGGGCGCTCTTCACCATCTTGTCCTCGCCTTCGTCGGCATCATCGGTGAGGTGCCCCACGTCGGTAACGTTCATCACGTGGCGCACCTGGTAGCCCAGCGCCTCGAGCGAGCGGCGCAGCAGATCCTCAAAAACGTAGGTCCGCAGATTACCGATGTGGGCGTAGTTGTAGACCGTGGGGCCGCAACAGTACATGCCAACCGTGCCCGGCACTATTGGCTCAAAGGGCTCGGTGGCTCGCGCAAGAGTATTGTAGAGTTTCAGCCCCATCACTACGCTCTCCTTACTGCCTGGTCCTGGTCGGTGGAAAATCTCCGGCGCATCCGATAGTATGCTTGGGATGCTAAGGGTAAAGAAAAGCGCCGGAAAGATCAACATTCGCGGCCGGCTGCTGAGCGACGAACCGATGGCCGCGCACACAACCTACCGTGTCGGTGGTCCCGCAGACCTGTTCGCGGTCCCCGCCGATAGCGCGGATCTGGCGGCGCTGCTGCGTTTCTGCCACAGCGAAGGCATCGAGCCCTTCATCCTGGGCGGCGGAGCCAATATCCTGGTGTCGGACCGCGGAATCCGTGGTCTGGTGATCGACATGACGCAGATCAACCGCATCTCCATCAACAACGACACCCTCCAAGTCGGCGCCGGGCTCGCGGTCAGCGACGCGGCCGCGTGGTGCGCCGACCGCGGCTGGGCCGGATTACACTTTCTTTACTCGATGCCCGGCAGCGTTGGCGGGGCGGTCTGGATGAACGCTCGCTGCTACGACGGCGAGATCTACGAAGTGCTGCGATACGTCGACCAGATGCACCCTGACGGAAGCACAACGCGATACCTGCCGCGCGCCGAGGATTTCGACTACAAGATATCACCGTTCCAGACCGCCAACCGCGTAATCGTTGACTGCGGAATCGCGTTGACCGCCGCCGATCGCGAGACCTTGTGGCAGCAGATGCACAGCTACCGCGCCGACCGCGAGAGCAAAGGGCATTTTGCCGCACCGTCGGCCGGATCGGTGTTCAAGAACAACCGCGCGTTCGGCAGCCCCAGCGGCGCCATCATCGACCGTCTCGGTCTGCGCGGACTGCGGATCGGCGGCGCGCAGGTGTCCGAGCGGCACGCCAACATCATTGTAAACACCGGCAATGCAACCGCGTACGACATTGATCGGCTGGCAACCCTGGTAGCCGAGCAGGTTGAGCAACAGTTCGGCTTCACTCTGGAACGCGAAGTGCTGAAGGTGGGAGAGTGGTAGCAGGCTGCGGAAGATCGAAGCGCCACGTGCCGCCGACCGTTACACTCAGCGGTACCGATTGCCACGCGGCCACCTCATCGAGTGTATTCTCCTGCAGGGTTGCCACCCGCGCGAACAGCAGCAGGCGTTCAGCCCGCAGCCGCGCTTCAGCGCGTGCCTGGTAACGCGCCTGCTGCCGCGGCTCGAGTGTTGCCACCAGGATTGTCTCCACGGCCAGCATCCCACCACGCGACGCGCTGAGCTGCAGGCGGTCGTGCTGGTGGCGGCTCTCCTGCCAGCGCCGCTGAGCCGAAATCCTGGCCGCTGTGCGGCCGGCGCGGACCGCCAGGCGTGACTCTGCACGCACGATGTGGCCTTCGCGCGCGCGGTCATCCCGCGTGGTGGTATGCGCGCCACCGGCGGCAGCGCTCAACCGCACACCGGATAGTGCAATCTCGTTGACTCCCGCCAGCGCGGCGTAGTGGGTGCGCTGCGGTGCGCTACGCCCTTGTCGCAACGGCGCGCGCGTCGATCGCTGGGCTGCTTCGAGCTCAACAAAGCCGCCGCGCGTGCGACCAAGACGCAGATCAATGGCGCTGTGCTGCCGGTCGCGCCAGAAACGGCCTTCGGGGGTAACGTAACCCCGCTGCGTCAGCGCCCAGAGAGCGCGCGCGCTGAGTCCGGTTGTACGGTAGCCGGCGTGTACCCGCCCGGCGGCTGCCGCGGCGGTCAGCGGTCCACCTGAGCCAATTGCCGCCACCGCTACACGGCCCTGCTGCCCTTGCAGGCGCGCTTCGCCGCTCAGGTGATTGACGCGGCCACCGATGAAGCGCGGATACTCGGTGTACCAGTGATCGTCAACGCTATCCGCCGGCGCGTCGGTGGTCAGAAGCAACGTACGCAGCTGCAGCGGATAATCACCGAGACTCCAGTGCATGCCGAGCGACTGCGAAGCGTTGTCGTTCAGCACGCCGAAGAGAGCCGGGGCGGCCTGCCACGGCTGCACCTGCAGCCCGTAGCGTAGGCCCGGCTCAATCGCGGAATTGAGCATCAGTCCCGGCGCCTGACGATAGACATCCGACGCGGAGCCGAAGCGCGTCGGACGGTTGATCTCGCGCAGCAGCCCGCCTGGTTGTACCGCGCCTGCTGTCAACTGCGGCGTGCGTACGCCGCCGCTGAGGTATTGGAGCTCACCTCCGACGGCGGTGGCCGTACCGTAGGCCATACCGTAGGACACAAACAGGCGGCTATCCCCGGAGTCCAGCAAGAGGCGCTGTTGCAACAGCTGCCAGTCTACACTGCGAACCGTGGTTTCGGCCTGCAACCGCTGGTTGGCGCCGATCCGGTAATCCTCTGCCGCCGGCTGCACCTGCGGCCAGCCGATCAGGAGCAACACGATTATCGCTACCATACACAGAGTACTAACGGCGATCAGTGAACTGGCGATTGCGTTTGGGTGGCAGAACGCGCGGAATTCGCGCAGAACGAGCGTTTACAACGCTTCGCGGCGCGCGCAGGAGCCGCGCACCGATATGTGCGCCGGCAGGACGATGTGCGACGGCGATTCGGAGAGCTCGCCGTCAAAACGGCTGATCAGCAGCGACGCGGCCGCCGAACCCATGCCCGCGGCCGGCAGCGCTACCGTTGTGAGCGGCGGGTTGAGATAACGCGAGAGATAGTCATCGTCAAAGCCCACGATCGAGAGATCGGCCGGAATCTCGAGACCGTTGTCGCGCGCCGCGCTCATTGCGCCGTAGGCAACCACATCGTTACCGGCAAAGACCGCGCTGGGCGGCGGATCCAGTGCCAGCAGCTGCTGCATGGCGCTATAGCCGCTGTGTTCCGAGAAGTCTCCATAGCGCACGAGGCTGGCATCGTAGGGTATGCCGGCGGCCGTGAGCGCATCCCGATAGCCGGCCAGGCGCAACTTGGAGGCCGAGTAGACCAACGCGGCGTGCGTAATCATTGCTATGCGGCGGTGTCCGAGGTCCACCAGGTACTCAATCAGCTCGGCGGCAGCGCGACTGTTGTCCACGTACACCTGGTCAACCGCGGTATCGGGAAGGTAGTCCATGCTAACCGCCGGGAATCCCGCCTCTACCACCTCGGCCAGCGCCGGGTCTTCATCGTGCGCGTTAATCAGAATGATGCCGTCGACTTCGTCTTTGCGCGCCAACTCCAGATAGCTGGGCTCGTGGAGCGTCAGCGGATGGATCACCAGGCGCACACGGTGACGGTTGACCGCCTGGGACATTCCTTCAACGGTTCGCACGATGAAGGCGTCGGTGTACACGTACTGCGAGTGGCAGATATAGAGGCCGATGGAGTTGTGCCGTACCATTGCCAGACGACGGGCGTCCTCGTTGGGCGTGTAGCCCAACCTGGACGCCGTCAACAGCACCTTCTGCCGCGTCGGCTCGGAGATGTTTTTGCCCGGCGTGTTGTTCAACACAAACGACACCGTGGTACGCGATACTCCGGCCTCTCTGGCAACGTCTCCCGCAGATATCCGTTTCGATTTCACCGAGTCTTCTCTAACCCTTCACCGAACCTGCCATCATGCCGCGCACAAAGTAGCGCTGCAGCGAGAAGAAGATAATCAGCGGCACAATCATGGTAATGAATGCACCGGCAGTCAGCACGTGCCACGACTGTCCCCGACTGCCCACAAGCTCCGCCAGCCGTGTAGTGACAATCGGGCGGCGAGTGCCAAAGAATACCAGCGCCACCAGCAGGTCATTCCAGACCCACAGGAACTGAAAGATAGCAAACGAAGCAATAGCCGGAATCGACAGCGGCAGTACCAGCCGGGTGAAGCTCATCCACGGCGTAGCACCGTCCGCGTGGGCCGATTCGATAATCGACTTGGGTATCGATGAGATATAGCCGTACAGCATGTAGGTAGCCAACGGCAGACCAAACCCGGTGTGCGCCAGCCACATGCCCAGGTAGGTTCCGTTGATGCCGTAGCGCGTGTAGACGCGCAGCACCGGAATCAGCGCCATCTGCAGCGGCACAATCAACAGCCCAACGATGATTACAAACAGAAGTTGCCGCCCCGGAAAGAGCATCCACGCTATCGCGTAAGCCGCAAACGCCGCCACGGTGATCGGAATTACCGTTGCCGGTATCGTGATCAGCAGACTGTTAAAAAAGGCGTTGGCCATCTGGTCTGCGAACAGTACCCGCTCGTAGTTGTTGGTGGTCCACTGTTCGAAGTTGGTGAAGTTGAACAGGCCCTGCCACCATCCGCTGGCGGCAATCGCCTGCTGAGTCCGAAAAGAACTTACCAGCAGCCCGAGGGTTGGTATCGTCCAGATCAGTACGACTGCCAGAACAAATAGTCTGATAGGCACGCCGCCAAGCGCCCGTTGCAGCGGCGAAGGGCCGCCGACCACGTTCAGTGTTGTTGCTTTTGCGCTCACAGCCTCACCCCCTCGTTTCCTTCAGACCGCGGACGTTGCGAACCAGCAACGGAATCACAACCACAAACAGAACAACCGCCAACGCGCTGCCACGACCGAAGTTACGCTGTACAAACGCCTCCTGGTACATCCTCAGCGCCACTATATTAGTGCCGTACTGACCGCTGGTCATCACGTAGGCGACGTCAAAGATCTTGAGCACCAGAAATACGATGGTTGTAAGCACGGTCAGGATGGTGCCCTGGATATAGGGTATCGTCACGTTGAAAAAGCTGCGCACCTCACTGGCGCCGTCGATACGCGCGGCTTCCAGCAGATCCTTGGGGACCCCCTTGACCGCCGCGCTCAGAATCACCATTGCAAAGCCGGTTTGAAGCCACACCATGATGAAGATAAGAAACAGGTTATTCCGCGGCCGTAACGTGATCCAGGCCAACGGATCGTTGCCCAACGCGGTGTAGATCGCGTTCAGAATACCGATCTGCGGCAACCCGGGCGGTTGGTAGGCGTAGACAAAGCGCCAGATAACACTAGCGCCTACAAACGATATCGCCATCGGCAGGAATATGAACGATTTTGTGATCTTCTCCGCTGTTGGCTTGAACCGGTCAACCATTACCGCAATCAACAGGCCGAGGGCGGTTGCCACCGTTGGTGCCAGCAATACCCACAGCAGCGTATTGCGCAACACCACCAGCATCGCCTCGTTGGTGAAAATGAAGGCGTAGTTGTCCAGCCCGATGTACTCATTACCGAACCGATCCATGAAGCTCAGATTGATAGTATTGATTGCCGGCCAGACAATGTAGAAGCCCAGCACCAGGACCGCCGGCGCCAGGAACACGTACGGCAGAATTCTGTCTCGTACGGTCGGCTTGAACAACTCGGCGATTGCGTTCATTGAGAAGAACAACGCCCAGACGCCCCCGACACCAATAATCAAAGCCACGGCCGCGATTGCTATACGCGGCGCACGCGTCACGTCGCGCAGGAAGAAGAACCCTCCCACCAGCAACGCTAAGGTTAACGCCGTTGCGGCAATTGCAAACGCAACCTTGATCTTTGGTTCGTCGAGCATCTCGCTGATGGTCCTTGAATTGGATACATCACTCATATGATATGCCCCTGTCCCGTTATACCGGGTGCCAAATCAATTCGGCGACCTCGCGGCCGCCGAATCTTCACATGACTGCGCGGCAGTCTGTTACCGCGGCCAGCTTGCGTCTATGGCCGGCAGAATCTCGTCGAGGCTGTCGCCGCTGACAAAGTCCACCATGCCGGTCCAGAACGAGCCGGTGCCTACCGCGCCCGGCATCAGGTCCGATGCGTCAAAGCGCACAACGTCGGCGTTCATCAGGATCTCGGCGTAGCCGCGATCGAGCTCCGGATACCAGCCCAGATCAGCGTCCTGATGCGGAGCAACAAACCCGCCCTGCTCAAGCCATCCGCGGGTGGACTCGCCGGTGGTCAGATAGCGCATGACCGCTCGTATCTCGGGCCGATCCTGCATCGCGCTCATGATATCGCCGGCAACCAGCACCGGGTCTCCCAGCTCGGGATCGATCTGCGGCAGGTAGAAGAAGTCGATGTCGCCGTCGGAACCGATATCGGTACCATCGGGCAGAAAAGCGGTGATGAAGCTCGCCTGGCGGTGCATCAGCGCCTGCGGCGGATCGGCAACTATCGGATTGGCACCGTCACCGAACGGTACAGTCAGGATACTGGCGGTACCGCCGAGCACGTAATCGTCTTCGAACCAGACCTCACCCAGGTACTCGAACGCTTCGCGTACCTCGGGGCTGTCAAACTGCAGATCACCGACTACCCAGCGGTCGTAGACCTCGGGCGGGTGGATGCGCAGCATGATGTCCTCAATCCAGTCGGTCCCGACCCAGCCGGTTGCGCCGCCTGATTCCATTGCAACCGACCACGGCGTGTAGCCGTCGTCAACCATCTGATCGGACAGCGCCAGCAACTCGTCCCAGGTAGTCGGGATTTCGTAGCCTTCGGCCTCGAATACTGCCGGCGGATACCATACCAGGCTCTTGACGTTGGTGCGATACCACACACCCATGATTGCACCGTCATCGTGGCGGCTCATATCGATCCAGCTCTGCTCGTAGGTTTGCAACAGCTCATTCTCGCTGAACCAGTCGCGCAGATCGATCACGTGCCCCTGGCCGTAGAGGTCCGCCATCAGTCCCGGCTGCGGAAACGCCGCGATATCGGGGGCATCGCCACCTTCGGCACGCACGGTAATCAGCGCTTCGAAGTCACCCGATCCTTCGTAGTAGACATCGATTCCGGTCTGCTCGATGAACGGCTCCATCGCAGCTTGAAACCGCGAAGCGTCTTCATCGACGTAGGCGCCAAAGATCAC
>REDW01000083.1 GCA_007693325.1 Spirochaetaceae bacterium | reverse complement strand
GTTAATCAGGTTTCCGTTCTCATAGCGTTGTCACGAGGATAATCTAACTGTCCCCCAATATCAAGATCAAGCATTCCGGCGGGTCACTCTCTGCGTTCATCTGTTTTTGTCTGTCTGATCCCTCTAAGCAAGCCTCTCTCTAGTTGACAGTTTCGCAACACTATGTTATGACTATAACATAATGTGTCGCTTTGGTCAAACTAGTTATAATCATGACTTATAATTATGACGCATCCTTCACGGTGCCGTCGGACGGACGCACACCAAACTGACACAGGTACGAATGGGGTCGAACCCGGACCGCAACGCAGGAGGATTCAGGACTATGGCAGCGATTCAAGGTAGATTTACGGGCAAGGTTGCCCTTGTAACGGGTGCTGCACGAGGAATCGGTCAGCGTAACGCCTTGGACATGGCATCGGAGGGAGCTTATGTGATTCTTAGCGACATTGACGAAGCTCCCCTGAAGACCACTCAAGCGGAAATTGAAAACAATGGTGGGCGCTGTTCACTGAGGCGCTGCGATTTGACAGATCCTGACCAGGTAAGTGAACTGATCAGGGAAACTGTAGCCACCGCCGGCACAATTGACATACTGGTCAATAACGCCGGCTACCTGCCGGTGGGCGGAATCGAAGATCTGGATGAAGCTACTTTGGTTCGCACTCTTGGAATCAACGTCAAGGCAGTCCTCTATTGCATCCGCGAAGTTGCCCCGATCATGAAGTCCAGACAGTACGGCAAGATTGTCAACGTCGCCTCCATAACCGGAAAGAACGGTGACAATAGCTCGTCTCCGGTATACGGCGCGTCAAAAGGTGCGGTGATAACGCTCACTCGATCGATAGCACGTGAACTCGGGCCGTTCAACGTCAACTGCAATGCCGTAGCGCCGCACGCGGTTATGACCGACATGATGAGCTACTGGGATGAAGAACGCAAGCAACGGGCCGCTGATGCCATACCTCTGAAACGCCTCGGTACCGTAGAAGATATCTCTCGCCTGATGATGTTTCTCGCGGCCGATGAATCCTCCTTCATTACCGGTGAGACGATCAACATAAACGGCGGATACTACATGGATTAAGGAGCCCGGGAATGAAAGCCTACGTCTATCAACCCGATGGGTCGGCGCGTGTCGAAGAGCGGCCTGTGCCCAAAGCCACCTCCGATTCCGCCGTCATTGCGGTACAAACAACGGCAATCTGTGGTACCGACCTCCGGGCGCGTCGTCACGTGAGCAAGAGTATTGCTGCCCCACGTGTGATCGGCCACGAAGTTGTCGGCGAAATCGTAGACCTGGGAAGCGGTTTAAGAGACTTCGCAGTAGGAGACAGGGTACAGGTTGCACCGGCAATCGGGTGCGGCCGCTGCAGACCGTGTAGCATGGGCCACACCAACCTCTGCGACAATCTGCAAACTATCGGGTTCCAGTTTGATGGCTCCTTCGCTGAGTACATGCATATCCCGGCCGCCGCCTTGCAGTCAGGTAACGTCACCAGGGTGGATCAGGAGCTGCCCGACGACCTGGCGGTATTGGCGGAGCCGATTGGGTGCATACTCAATTCCCACAGGTTTTTGAACCTGGAAGATGCTGCGTCCTTGGCGGTATTCGGCTCAGGTTTCATCGGCTGCATGCACGCCGAAATTGCCCTCAAGCGAGGCGTGAAGACGGTGTTCATCCTCGAGATTGACGCTGCACGGCGATCATCCGCAGCCGAGACCATCCCCGAGGCGGTCATAATGGACCCAAACGATCCAGCCACCCAGGAATCGATCACCAGCATAACCAACGCAGCCGGTGTCGACGTTGCAATAGTAGCCTGTTCCGCGGGGCCGGCCCAGACTCAAGCCATGAACATGACGGCAAAGATGGGTCGAGTGAGCCTGTTCGGCGGCCTTCCGGCGCAATCAACCGGTTACATCGACAGCAATCTGATTCACTATCGGGAGATATCGGTGCACGGTGTACACGCTGCCACGCCGGAACAGAATCGGGAAGCACTATCCCTGCTGCAGACCGGCACACTCAGGACGCAACGCTACCGGGAAAGCGTCTTCCCTCTTGCCAGGATCGAGGAAGCCTTCGAAGCGCTGGAAGATGGAACCGCCCTGAAGGTGCTCCTGCGTCCTGGACAGTAGTGTCTGCCCACACGCCCTCTAGTAGAGCAGGTTCGCTGACAGATCAGCAATCTCACGGTCTTCGAGCTCACTGGCACCGCTGACACCTACCGCGCCAACGTGTGCGCCGTCCTTCACAAGAGGAACCCCACCTTGAACCGTGACGAAGCTATCGGTTCCACAGCTGAGCGGGATCGCAATTGCAAGATGGGTGTCCAGCGTTGTACCGTCAGGCAGGGTAGTACCGGTGGCAAATCCGGTCATCCCGGCTGATCGAGCTTTATTGATTGCAATAGCGATCGTCTGTAAACCGGCACCATCCATGCGGCCAAAGGCGACCAGATAACCGGAATTGTCGACTACCGCAACACTCACCTGCTTACCCAACCTCTCTGCAGTCTGTACAGCGCCATCCAGCAGGCGCCGTGCTCCCGCCGCGCTAATTGTTTTCTTTGTCACCGTGTCCATTAGAAGGCCTCCTCACTACGCGGTTCCCGGTCCAGCTCCTCCAGGATTGCGAATCCTTTGCTGGTTCCAATCCGATCAGCACCCGCGCGTATCATCGATACCACGTCCGTTAGACTCCCTATGCCACCTGTGGCCTTTACCCCGCACCGCTTACCCAGGTGTTGACGCAGCGTGCGCACTTCGCCTGTTGTAGTACCGCCACGGAATCCAGTCGATGTCTTGACAAAAGAGACCCCGCACTCTACTGCGATGTCACACAGACGCAGCTTCTCGTCTTCGTTCAGAAGGCTTGTTTCCAGAATCATCTTGGACGTTCTTCCATCACAGGCCATAACCAGCTGTCGAACCTCCTCGGCCACCTGCCTCCAATGTTCCGACTTGACTAAATTGATGTTGGTAACAAAATCGAGTTCGTCAGCGCCGGCTGCGATAGCATCCCGTATCTCAGCGGTCTTGCAGAATGTCGATACCGCGCCCAACGGAAACGCAATAGCAGAGCATATCTTTGTCGCCGTAGTAGCAACGGCAGCGCGGGCAACACCAACCATCGCCGAGTTCACAGCAACGGCCCCGAAACCGCTGTGCGCGCTGGAGCGACAGAACGCTACTACCGCGTCAACGCTGACCGACGTGTCGAGGAACGTATTATCAATCATACCAAGCAGTGATTCGCGAGTCAGATCCAGCCCCTCAATACAGGGCTCGTGGCTGCTGCTCGTGCGTTCTCCCATATCTCAGCCCGCGACTATTTCACTGTCAAAGCCGTGAACCATTGCCTTCACCATCTGTTCGCGTTTATCGGCATCCTGCGGGAACAGGATGGCCTCGTGCAGCTGCTCCATTGTGAATCTGTGAGTAATCAGGCCCTGGAAACCTACGCTTCCGGTGTTAATCAGGTTCATAGCCCGAGCGACGTGCTGGTCCTCGGCACTCTGCACGCCGATCAACTGCAGCATGTCGTAGTGCAGCGCACGCGGGTTTACGTGCATAGGATCAGCAGACGGGGTACCCCCGAAAAACAGGGCTCGGCCGCCCTTGCCGAGCAGCTTCACAGCGAGATTGTAGGCCTGGACGCTGCCGGTAACCTCAAAAACCAGGTCGGCTCCGTAACCTGCAGTGATCTCCATCACTTGCTCTATCACTTGATCTTCGCCCTCATTGCGCAGGACATGGGATGCCCCTGCTCGACGAGCGTATTTCAGCCGAAACTCCGACAGATCGACACTCAGGTTGAGGTCCAGCGGATACCGTGCCAGCAGAGCACTGTGCAGAAGCCCCATGAATCCGGCGCCGATTACGATAACCTTTTCTCCCAGGCGTGGACCAGCACGATCGATCGAATGAACCACACATGACAAGGGTTCCAGCATCGCTGCGTCGTCATAGCTTATCCCGTCGGCGATCTTGTGCAGCCGACGCGAGAAGTCATCCTCGCGCGACACTTTGACACGCTCTGCCCAACCGCCGGGATAGATTCCGCCAAGGATGAAATTCTCGCACATGGTAGGATGCCCTTTACGACAGAAGTGACAGTTGTGACAGGGGACGTAGACATAGACCACTACACGGTCTCCCGTACGGTATTCTGAGACGTTGCGCCCCACCGCCACCACTTCCCCGGCGACTTCGTGCCCCTCGATAAACGGTAGCCCACGCTGATCGATCGCGTAGTAGCCGTAGCGAGCCATCTTCACGTTTGTCATGCACAGGCCCACGCGCTTAGGGGTCACGATCACATCGTCAGGTCCGACATCCGGAGCTGCAACACTCAAGATCCGGACATCGTTCGGGATACCACAGATTGCGCCGGCTCTCATCGTACCGCTCTGCACACTAAACCATTCCTTCCGTGATCCGGGCCCAGCCCAAAGAGCGTTTCACCGCTTCCTTCCAACCGGAGTACAAGCTATCGCGGTGATCAGCGCTCATCCTGGGCTCAAACAGCTTTGCTCTCTTCCAATTCGATGATAGTTCGCTCTTGCTCTGCCAGTACCCTACACCCAGACCTGCAAGGTAGGCAGCCCCCAGGGCCGCCATCTCGGTGACTGCCGGAACTTCGATCGGAAGACCCAGCATATCAGCCTGAAACTGCATCAGGAAGCTGTTGACGGTTGCTCCGCCATCTACACGAAGAGACTCCATCTTGTGACCAGAATCCGTCACCATTGCTTCAAGCACGTCCACCGTCTGATAAGCGATTGACTCGAGGGCCGCACGCGCCAGGTGCTCCTGGCTTGTGCCACGCGTGATCCCTATGATCAGACCGCGCGCGTACATGTCCCAATACGGTGCACACAATCCGGTGAACGCCGGCACAAGGTAGACTCCACCGGTGTCGGCAACCTGCGAGGCCAGCCGCTCGGAATCCGCAACGTCACTCACAATCTTGATACCGTCCCGCAGCCAGTGGGGCGCGGCACCGCCGGTAAAGATCACCCCCTCCAACGCGTAGTCCACCCGTCCGTCGACGTGCCATCCCAGATTGGTGGTAAGGCCATGCTTGGAGGGCACCGGCGTGGAACCAGTGTTCATCATAAGCGCCAAACCGGTACCGTAGGAGTTTTTCGCCATCCCGGGTTCAAAACACGCTTGTCCGAAGGTCGCCGCGTGTTGATCGCCTGCAACCCCGGCAATCGGTATTCTGGCGCCACAGATTGACTCGTCGGTATAGGCCATAATCCCGCTTGATGGATGCAATTCCGGCATAATCGACTCGGGCACGCTCAGGGCAGCCATCAAATCCTGATCCCACTTCAGCGTATGGATATCGAGCAGCATCGTTCGCGACGCGTTCGAGTAATCGGTCACGTGATAGCGGCCCCCACTGAGGTTCCACATCAGCCACGAGTCAACGGTACCCATACAGACCCGCCCGCGCTCCGATAGTTCTCTGGCACCGGGAATTTCATCCAGAATCCATTTGATCTTGGAACCGGAGAAGTACGGATCGATTACCAGTCCCGTTCGTTCGCGCACCGTGGTTTCGAGGCCGGCCTGCTTCAAGCTTTCGCATATCCTGGCGGACCGGCGGCACATCCACACGATGGCGTTCGTCAGGGGCGCTCCGGTTTCCCGGTCCCACAACACCGTAGTCTCTCTCTGGCAGCTTATGCCGATGGCCGCGATCTGGGCTGCTGAAGCCCCCGACTGCTGCAGGACCTGATTCATCCCACGAAGGGCTCCCTCGTAGTACTGCATCGGATCGTGTTCAACCCATCCGGGGTGCGGATACAACTGATCGACCTCTTCGTAGCTGGATGTTAGCGGAGACCCGTTACGGTCAAAGAGTATTACCCGGGTTCCGGTGGTCCCCTGGTCAATCGCCATTATATACTTGGTTTTCATGCGTATCGTTCCCCTGAAGACAGAGCGGGATCGCTCGTCTTCTTGTTCATTTCCTGCTGAACTGCACCCATCTGAAAACCCCTCTTACGTATTCTGTTGTTTGGTCTGGCTGACCGCTATTTGCCCATCTTCTCCGATCCGCTGTGTTGCTATCCGCAGTATTTCGTCTGCGGTGGTATCGCCCGACAGAATTTCGGCGCGACTGACTTCTTTCATCACGCGCCCATTCAGCATCACCAGCACTCGATCTCCCATCTCTACAGCCTCTTCGAGCTCATTGGTCAGCAACACTACCGCAGCACCTTTCTGCGCTTGCTCAACCATCAGCTGAAAGATATGCGCCTTGGACCCAATGTCGATACCCTTGGTTGGCTCGTTGAGGATGAGGATGCTGGCATCCGTTAGCAACCATTTGCCGAACACCACCTTCTGTTGGTTCCCACCGCTCAGATTGCGGGCCAGCACGTCGACATTCGGTGCGTGCAAGTCCAGCCTCTGACGGAACTCCTCGGCTGCAGCGCGCTCAGCTTCCAGCTTCAGTTGAGCGAAGCCGCTGAATTTCCTTGATAGTGAAGGAAGACTCAGATTCTCCATCAGCGAAGCCAACTCCACGAGTCCGTCGCGGTGGCGATCCTCGGTCAGGTACCCCATTCCGCAGCCTATGGCATCTTCAGGACTTGTGACCTCCACTTCTTTACCGCCCACCGTCATGCTTCCGGCGCTTGCAGGCGTCCGTCCGAAAAGCGTTTCTGCGAGCTGGTCCTTGCCGCAGCCCAGAATACCGTAAATTGCCAGTATCTCGCCGGATCGAACGTCGAACGATACATCACGCAGCACCGGTTTCGTCTTGTCGTTGCTGAGACCTCTTACCGAAAGAGCAACAGCTCCTATCTCGGCGTCCTCTTTGGGATACCGTCGCTCGAGATCCTGTCCAACAATTGCCTTGGTCAGCCCCGCATGATCGATCTCACTCAGATTGGCTTCGAGAACGTTGCGTCCGTTACGAAGCACGGTGACCCGCTGCCCAACCTCGAAGACTTCTTCGAGGCGATGGCTGATATAGAGCATTGTAATGCCGCGTTCGCGCAATCGCGCCAGGATTTCGAACAGTCGCCTGATCTCATCTCGTGTCAATCCAGACGTTGGCTCATCCATTATCAGTAGTTTCGGATCCTGTGAAAGCGCCTTGCAGATTTCGATCACCTGCTGGTTACTGGCACTCAGCCGCCCGACCTTGGCATAAGGGTCTATGTCGACGCCCATATCTGCGAGCGCGCGGCGTGCTTCCTCATGGGTACGCTTCTCGTCAACCTTGCCAACCGAGTCGCGGAACTCCCGGCCGAGAAACAGGTTGTCGGCTACATTCATCTCTCCCACCAGACTGAATTGCTGCTGGATAGCAGCGATCCCGTACCCTATGGCGTCTTTGGGAGTGCGAATCGCAGCCGGCCGTCCGTCGATGACAAAGCTTTGGCACTCATCGGCCACGGTCGCTCCGCAGAGTATCTTGACCAGCGTGCTTTTTCCGGCACCATTCTCACCGACCAGAACATGCGCTTCGCCCTTTCGTATCGTGAAGTCAACGTTGTCCAGCGCGATGACACCAGGATATCGTTTGGTCATCTTTTCAATTTCTACAAGGTTCTCGTGTTCCGGCATTCGTCCATCCCCCACTGGTGTTCTGTCTTGTTCCTCAAGTGCTACACACGGGTGTTTCAGCACGCCATGAGCACGCCACCGTCCACTATCAGAGTCTGCCCGGTACAATAGCTGGAATCGTCAGATGCAAAATAGACGACCGCACCAAGGAGCTCCTCGGGGTTTCCTAACCTGCCGATTGGGATAGTCCCAACCACCCTCTCCTTGAAGGCCGGATCCTGCATCGCACGCTCGGCCATACCGGTGTTAGTCGTGCCTGGCACCACTGCATTTACCTGAATATTGGAATCGATCAATTCGAGCGCAAACGAACGCGTGATGGTAAAGATTACCGCTTTGGTTGAATGATACGCACACAGCCCAGGCTGGGCCGCCATCGCGCCGATCGATGAGATATTCACGATTTTTCCGTATTTCTGCTTCTTCATTACCGCTACCGCGGCCTGCGAACAGAACAACGTTCCTTTGGCGTTTACCGCCATCTGCCGGTCCCACGCTGCCTCGGTTATCTGATCCACCGGTTCAGCATCGAGAATCGCTGCGTTGTTCACCAGCGCGTCCAGCCTGCCAAACGTATCAACAGCGGCTTTCACCATCTTCTCGGCGTCTGTCTTGCTGCTCACATCGGTATGGACGAATACCGCTTTGCCCCCGGCTTTGGTGATCTCCTCCGCAACCGCTGCTCCACCACTGTCGTCCACATCCGCCACCACAACCTTGGCGCCTTCCCTGGCTACGCCTACAGCGTACGCCTTACCAATCCCCTGCGCGGCGCCAGTCACAATGACAACCTTATCCTTCAATCTCATACTTGTTACCTCCGATACGCTTCTCGAATTCGGTTTCTTTCGCGATCCGTGTCTGAGTTCTCCTTTCGTCAGCGCCTCCAAGTCCAGCGTGAAATCCTGCGGACCATCACGCTGTTTCATTGATAACAATTCACGTTACAGCTAACACAATTGTTACGATAATCTAATTATACACCACCGCGGCCACCTGTCAAGCCGTTTCTATCCTGAGGTATCTGATGATTTGCTAGTATATTTGGCAGAATGCCGTACCCTGCAGAGGATTTCTACAGCAGCGGGAGACGCTTTGTGTTGTATCCCGCCGGTTTTTGCGCCACGTGCCGCCTGATTGGCAGCAAAGGCAGGAGGTGAGACCAACCGCCCCGCCGACCACTCACCGTAGCAGCGCCTCAATCGGGACCAGGCCGTTACTGCACACAATCGAGAACCAATCGGAGTGGTCAGCGTGCGGCGTCAGTGCAACCGTACCTCCGGCGCGTTCGACCAGCAGGCGCCCGGCGGCAATATCCCAGATACTGACCTGTTCCTCAATATAGGCGTCCAGTCTGCCGCTGGCCACGTAGGCCATTGCGAGCGCTGCGCTCCCGAGCATGCGGATCTTTCTGACCGCCGGCGCAAGTACACGGTAACGATCGATACTGTGTTCCAGAGCCTCGGGCCGCTTGGCAAAGCCCACACTGACCAGCGCTTCGGAAAGCTGCCGCCGGCCGCTGACGGTTACGGCTTTGCCGTTTCGATACGCTCCGCCTGACTCGCTGACCGTCCAGAGCTCATTGACCATTGGATCGTATATGACGCCTATGACCGTTGCCTGGTTGTACTGCAGTGCGACCGAAACACAGAAATGCGGGATGCCGTAGAAGAAGTTCACCGTACCATCGATTGGATCGACAATCCACTGATATGGCGATGCGGCGTTGCCCGCGGTGCCCTCTTCGCCCACAATGCCGTGATCGGGGAAAGCCCCCAGCAGCACACCGCTTATGAGCTCCTGGCTCTCCACGTCAACCGCCAGCTTGACATCGTGAGCGTACATCTCGTTTACAACGTTGTCGTGCGTCAGCCGAGAGGCAATCAGCTCGCCGGCCTGGGTGGCTGCAGCTGTGGCTGCATTCAACAGTTCACTCGTTTCTTGTACCATTGCCGACCTCGTAACACAATCCCGGTCGGGCCAGGAGATAGCGGTCCTGCTTGTTCGGTAGCCGCTCGGCAATGCGGTCCTCGCCCCACCCGCGATCAAGGGTATTGAAATCAAACATGTCAAAATGATGTCCGATCAATGCCACAACATCCAGCTCACAGGCCAGGTCGATTGCTTCATCCAGCGTCATGTTGCCCGGAACCCCGTTAGCCGTGCGCTGCTCATCGCGGCCGTTTACCGGCAAGAGCGCAATGTCCACTGCACATCCAGCTAACGCAGTTCTCAACCCGGCAAACGGTACCGTGTCGCCCGAGTGATAGACAGTGACCCCGTTGAAATCGATCACGTAACCCAGAAAGATATCGTTGCCCGCGTCATCCAGTTGGCGCTGCTCGTGTGCCGCCGGTGTCACCGCAACGCGTGCCGCGGCAGCCGATACCGCCGTACCGGGCAGCGTAATGCTGTCACCGGTATTGCACAAGACCAGCCGGTCGGCCGGAACACCGCGCTGCAGCGCCGCGCTCTCTGCCGACCGCGGCACCAGGAAGCGGCACGCCGGATTGGACTGTGCCAACAGCGGCAGCGTTCCCGGGTCGAGGTGATCGGTGTGGCTGTGAGTCGAGAGAACCCAGTCCACGTCGCACAGCTGCGATGGAGCTATCGGCGGCGCCATCATGCGTGTATGCGCAAAGCGCTTACCGCGGTACTTCTCGGCCAGGCTATCGGAGAGATACGGGTCGATTACCAGCCGAAGGCCCCGGCTATCGATCAAGAACCCGGCCTGCCCAAGCCAGTGGATGCGCAGTGCAACACCGGCCGGCATTTCCTCGCGCTGCAGAGGAACAGCGGCACACGGCAGCGGCGAGAATCGAAGCTTCATAGGCTCCTCACCCGTGCAGCGCCCGCAACAGGTTATCTATTGCCACCTCGGTAACACGATCAACGCTTTCCTGCGTGAACCCGCCGATGTGCGGCGTTGCTATGACGTTCTGGTGGTCGATCAGGCTCCAGTCCGGCGGCGGCTCGGACTGAAAGGCATCGAGCGTCAGAACCGCAACCGTACCGTTATCCAGCGACGTGCGTACCGCTTGCGGATCGAGCAACTCGAAGCGTGCCGTGTTGACCACGATTACTCCCGGCTTCATCTTCTCAAAGGACGTCCGGTCCAGTAACGGCCTGCCGTCACCGGGAACCGGAGCGTGCAATGAGATTATATCGGATACCCCAAGCAGCTCAGCGAGTGTAACAAAGGCGAAATCACCGCTGGGGCGGTAGGCGCTGTCCGCATACGGGTCATACGCACGAACGGTCATGCCGAACGCCAGGCACATCTCTGCTACCATTCGGCCGATCCGGCCGCAGCCGACAATTCCCGCCGTCCGACCGTGGAGTTCCAATCCTTTACGGCGCTGCCACGCGTGATTTCTGAGCGCGTGCGCGTGAAAATCGATCCGGCGGCAGGCAGCCAGCATATGCCCCAGCGTCAACTCGGCTACGCCGCGCGCGTTGACGCCTTCTGCGCGCAGCACCTGGATCCCGCGATCGCCGGCTGCAGCCATGTCGACGTTGTCGATACCGACACCGTTGCGGCTGATGGCGCGCAGCCGCGGCGCCGCCTCTATAACGCTCCGCGAAACCTTTTCAACGCCGGCGAGGTAACCCTCAGCATTCTCCAGAGCGCCAATCAGCTGAGTTTCGGTTGGTTGTTCGCCCGGCGCGGGCATGAGAATTTCGTAGCCGGCCTGACGCAGCTTTTCCAGCGCGGGGTGAGGTGGTGCGGTCATCGACCGTGGCGTTACTACAACCTGCCCCATTTCAGACGATCTCGATTGTACCGTTGCGATTGTAGACGCGCTTGATAAAACCCTCTTGCTCTATGTCACCGTAGTTGTGCCCGGCTTCAGCGCCGTAGACGCAGTACGAAACCAGCGGCTCATTGCCGGTATTCACAGACCGGTGTGCCCAGTACGGCGGAACGTAGACCATTCTGTTGCGAGCCATCGGCTGCGCGTTGAAGCGTCCGTCGCTGGTTTTCATAATCATGTAGCCTTCACCGCGAAGGCACAAGTAGGTCTCGCCGGTGTTTACCACGGTGTGATAGTGCCCTTTGGTCATAAAGCACTCCTGGCCAACGGTGCCCGGCTGCAGCGTGCTGATGCAGTACATCAGGTGCCCGTACTCTTCGGGTACTGGAATTTCAAACACTTCGTAGTGCACCGGATCACCGCCGTCGGCAATCAGCCGTTCCAGCGCCTCCTCATCGGCGTAGTGCCCGCGCATATCCGACGCCCTGCGCACGATGTGGTGCTTGGCCTGGGGCATTTCACCCCGATTGACATCGATCTCCACCGTAAACGGCTCGATAAAGCTCGTCCCTGCTACTGCCTGCATTGCTGCACTCCTTAATATGAAATCATTCACCGCGCGTTGGCGGCAATTTCGCTCAGTTTGTCAAACTCGGGGCCCGCGGTAGGAATATCGATATCGAATACCTCCGCGATCACCCGCGTCCAGCCGTGAATGAAGTAGACCCAGCCATCCTCAATGGTAAGCCGCCGCTGCTCCTGCTGGGCACGCGCCTGGTCCAGAAATACCAGTTCACCACGGTAGTTAAACTCCCACACCAGCCCGTCCTCGGGAAACCGCACGGCGTCGGTCAGCGGTGATCCTGGGGCGTCTTTGCCGAGGCCGGTTGCGTTGACTACCATCGATCCGGGCGCAAGGCGGCCTACCACCTCGTCATTCTGTAGCGGATCCGGACAGTGGTGATACTCGACTGCAATGCCGGGATTGATGTCGGCGTGAATCTGCTTCATTTCCTCCAGCCGCGGTGTGCTGCGATTTGTCACAACAATCCGAGCCGGCCATTCGGACCGCGGTTTCTGCTTCATAATATACATAGTCAGCGCCAGCGAGGACCCGCCGGCACCCAACAGACATAGCTCTCCGGCGGTCCTGCGCCAGTGGTCTGCGGGCAGAAATGCCTCCATAGACAGACCGCTGGTGATGGGGTCTTTGGCGTGACCGCGCAGCCGGCCGTTGCGTTTGGAGATGCTGCTTACCTCACCGAGCAGCTCGGCGTACTCGTCGAGCTCGTCAAACATGTCACGGGCTGCTCTCAATAGATCGATCTTGTGCGTTGTTACCAGACCGCCAAGCGAATGCGTGTCCTGTTTCAAGAAGGCAACAACCCGACGATAGACCTCCGGTTTGTCATGGTGCTTGCAGTCTATACCGACGATCGGCACATCACCGAGGCCAAGGTGCTCGGCCCAACGCGGAAATACGCGCATGATCGAGGACTTACCCGTAGTAACCCCAATGAAGTAAAACGTGGGCACTGTTGCGGCTTTCAGATTGTCTACTGTCATCGCTTACTCCCTGTCACTCTATTGCTGGAGAGGCGTCGGTGAGAGCATCGACAAACCGCTCGTAGCGCGCCCCTCTGGTTTCATAGTACTCTCGCATCTGCGGGTCGGGCTCGATGGTTGCGCCGCGTCTGGTCCATCTGGACGCCAGATCCTGGACCGTATCAGCCATTCCGGCAGCGTAAGCGGCAACCATGGCCGATCCCATCGGTGCGCCGCGTGAGCCGATCAACTGAACCACCGGTGCCTGGGAAACGTCGGCTTTGATCTGGTTCCAGAGCCGGCTCTTCTCACCGCCGCCGGTGATGCGGACCTCGCGAATCTCGACCGCCGGGTCGAGCCGCCGTATTGCATTGAGATAGATGCCGTACTCGAGCGCCACCGCTTCCAGCGTGCTGCGATAGAGGTGCCCGATGGTATGAGACCAGGAAAGGTTCAGCCATGCGCCGCGAAGGTGCGCCGCGCTCGGCATCACTCTGCCTGCCACGTGCGGGATGAAGTAGGGGTCACTCAGCTGCGGTTTAACGCTGTCGGCCAGCGCATTGAGCTCCTCGAAGCTTTGCGTGTTGAGCGCGCGCGGTTCAACCGCCGCCAGCGTCTTGCGAAACCACTCCAGGTTCATCCCTCCGCCATTAATATAGGCGTAGTGGTGCCACATCCCCGGCGTAACCGCCTGGCTGCACCCCAGCACGCGCGAGGCAACGTCCGGTCGGAATTGATCCGACGTCAATGAAAACACACTGGCGGTCCCGGCAACATCGACGCAGATCCCCGCTGAGACCGCGCCGCACGCCAGGAAGGAGGCCGCGGTGTCTCCGCAGCCGGCGGCCACCGGGGTCCCTTCAGCGAGCCCCGACAGCCGTGATGCCTCGGCGGTTACCGTTCCCACGATCTCGTTGGGCCGCAGGATGCGCGGCAGTTTGACCGGATCAACCCCGAACTCGCGGCAGAGATCCTCGTTCCAGCGACTGTTGGCGTTATCGGCAAAGCCCGAGAAGTGAAGATAGGTTACGTCGATGAACGCCTGCGTGCCGTCGAGGCCGCAGAGACGCATCGCCGCGTATGATCCCGGCTGCACGAAGGCGCTGATGCGATTGTACTCCTCGGGATGCTCAGCTTTCCACCACAGTATCTTGGGGCCGTGGTTGATGCTCGGTACGTTGCCGCTGCTCTGCAGAATTGCATCTCCGGCGCGTTCAGCCATGCGCGTAATGTAGGGCGCACAGCGCGTATCGAGCCACGAGTCATACGGAATCACGTTACGCCCGTCTGCACCCACCCCCACTATTCCGGCCATCTGGCCGTCAATAGCAATCGCGACGATCTCTGCGGCAGACACTGCAGATTGCTCGATACACTGCTTCACCGTGGCGCAGACTGCCGCGTACTGTTCCTCAGGATCCTCGATCAGCGCACCGGGTTGCGGCTCGGTGATGTTGGATTCCCGGAACGCCTCGGCGAGGCACGCGCCATCCTCGTTACACAAGACGGCTTTGGTCCCCTGCGTCCCAACATCCACTCCAACTACATAGCTCCCACTCATCGATTAACCCCTTCGCAGATCAGCCAGGTTCACTGCCCACCAACGCTGAATCCCAGCTTCAGTCCCGTACCGGCGGCTGCATCGTCAAACGCACGTTCGGCATCCTCGAGAGCAAAGCGGTGCGTGATGATATCGCTGACCGTTACAATACCCTTGGCAATGAAATCGATACAGGCGCGGTATTGACGCAGATTCTGCCGTGTTGTGCCACTGACGATCAGCTGCTTGTAGTGGATGAGGTTGCTGTTGAACAGAACGTTCTGACGATCCTTTGGTAGACCGCCGAACAGCATCAGGCGGCCGTTCAGCGCCAGCAGCTCAAGCCCGCGCTGCTGCGCTTCGGGTGAAGGCGCGGCGGTAATGCAGACATCCACCCCTTTGCCGCCGCTGTACTGCGCAACCGCCGTATCCAGCTCATCGGGCCCGATAGTAACAAACTGCGGTTCGCGTTCGCGGCACGCTTGCAGGCGCTGCTCATTGATATCGTGGACCAGGATCATTCCCGCCCCGAACATCCGCTGTATTCTGCCGTGCATCAGCCCAATCGGCCCCGCACCAACAACTAATACGATATCGCCCGGTTGGGTTGCGCAACGCTCGGCAGCGTTCAGCACGCACGACAGCGGCTCAGCGAGAGCAGCCTCATCAAACGACACGTTTTCCGGAATGACCGCAACATTACCTTGCTGAACCGCCTGGCGCGGTATGCGTACGTACTCCGCAAAACCGCCGTCGATGTGGATTCCAAGCGCTCTCAGATCGGGGCACATCTGGGTGTTGCCGCTGACGCAGACGTCACACACTCCACAACCGATATTGGGATCAATAGTCACCCGCATCCCCTCGCTGTAGCGGCTGACCGCACGGCCTACAGCGGCGATCTCGCCGGCCACCTCGTGGCCGAGGGTAAGCCCTCCGGCGCCTTGCGTGTGCGCATGGCCGTTCTTGTACATTCTCAGATCTGTGCCGCAGATAAATCCCGAGCGAACCCGCAACAGCAATTCATCGTCTTCAATCTGGGGCACAGCAACGCTTTGAACCTCGAGTGACTGCTTGCCAATCAACCGCACCGCGGTCATCATACGTCCACCTCCGTGGTTGCAGCAAGGCTGATCGGCCGCGCCTCACGAATCGAACGGTTACCGGCGTTGACCACCTCTACAGCGCGCAGTCCATCGATCCCGCTGACCTCCGGCGGGCGATCCTCACGGATTGCCTCAATGAAACTGGCGTCCTCGGCCTCGTAAGCGTCGCTGAAAAGCGTGCGCCAGCTCTTGACTATCGGCTGCTGCACCTGGAGCGATGCGCTGCACACGGTCAGCGGCCGCTCGGCCAGGCCACCAACAAAGAGAACCCCTTTGGTGCCCAGGACCTCCGCGCGCGCGTCGTAGCCATACGACACCGACACGGCACCCTCGATCACGCCCTGGCTGCCGTTCTTCAGCCTGGCCGAGACTACCACGTTATCGTAGAAGTCGGGAAACTCGCTGCGCGCTTCGGGACAGCGGTAGTTGCCCGCCAGGGCGTAGACTTCAGTGATTTCGCTGCCGCTGAACCAGCGTAGCGTATCTATATCGTGGCTGCTCACCTCCGCCAGAGGGCCGTTGCTGGCCGCTATATCGTACATCCATCGCTGCGGAACGCTCGGACCGTGCGACAAAGACTTGACCAGCACAACCTCGCCGATCTCGCCGTTCTCAATAGCCTGCTTTGCGGCACAAAAACCTGCGTCAAAGCGGCGCATGAACCCAATCTGAAGCTTCACCCGTGCGCGATTGGTAGCCTCTATCATCTCTCTGCACTCATCAACCCCAAGCGCCATTGGCTTCTCGCACAGCACGTGCTTGCCGGCGGCAGCAGCGGCTACCACAATCTCACGGTGAAAATTGGTTGGCGTAACAACCACTACCGCGTCAACGGCGCGGTCATTGATCAACCGGCGAAAGTCCGTGTACCAGTTGTCGGCACCAAAATCATGAGCTGCCCGTTGCGCAGCGTTACCGTCGGGATCGGCTGCTGCCACAAGTCGGGCTCCAGAGATCCGCCCGCCAAAACAGCGCCCATGAATCCTGCCCGCGCGCCCACAGCCTATGAGACCTATTCCGATAGCAGCTTTCATTTGTTCTCCATTGATATTGTTCGGTAGCATATTACCGCGCAGTGCTGGCATATGTCAAGTTCAGATGTGTTCAGATGTAGAGCAGGCGGCAGCGCTGCGCGCCACATGCTTCCGGCGTCACAGCTGATCAAACTGCAGACCGAACACATCGCTGACGATGCGCGCGTTGCGCGCCTGGGCGCCGGTCATGAGGCACTGGTGATGCGAAGTAACCGATCGCATAAGCTGGTGGCCGTCGTTGACCTCGATCACCCCACCGTTGAGACAGTCCGAGCCGGGGTACTGCGCATAGCCCTTGAGTCTGCCTTCGACGATCCGCAGCCGCCGCAGGTAGGGATCAAGTTTGGCAAGTGTAATCGGGCCCGCGGCCAGTCGGGCATCCATCATGTGGCTGTTATCGTCGACTATTTCCAGAACGCTGGGTCGCAGACACCACGTTTCGCAGAATGATCGCGGGGCCAGCGCAAAATAGCCGCAGTGCGCCACCAGCAGATGGTCCTCAGGGTTGTCTACAATCTCGGGGAACGCTGGAATCTTCTCGTGCTTGAGCGCCGCCATTCCCATCAGAAACGGATAGATGTTGGTCATCACCGTTGGAACTGCCAGCGACTTATGCAGTATGTACTTGGTCACCAGCGAGACGATGTCCGCCTCACAGGCCCACATCAGACCCATTTCATCGTAGAGCATGTTCCACGCGACGCACGGCGTGGTATTGCAGAAGTGCGACTCGTTCAGACAGTTGCTGCCAACACCGAGGATTCCTTCAATGCGTGAGACGTCATCTTTGACCGCCAGGTAGAGCTTGACCGCGGCGGCTATCGCTCGTTGGGAGAGCCCTTCTGCAGGGTAGTCCCAGCGTTTCCACTCCTGAAGCGCCGTAGCGTCATCGATCGCGGACATGCGCACACCCAGCTCCTTGTAGCTGCGGTACTCAACGCGGACACCGAAGCGCTCGCCTAATTCGTGCCGGCACTGCTGCTCCCACCACCAGAATCGCTTGAAGATATCCGCTTGTTGTCCCTCGCCGGGGTTATCCTGATACATCAGGAACACCCCGTGCGCCAGCTCGGACTTGACCCGCGCCGCGCGCAACATGATGCGCGCCTGCTCCACACTATAGGGTGCCAGGGTTGCAATAGCGTGCGATTCCAGGAAGGCCATGATCTCCCAGTCCCACATAGACAGCGTGCCGAACTCGGAGGTTATGATCAGAATCGGCGCGTTGATGCGCGAGAATTCTTCTATTCTGCTGTATGCCTCGCCCAGCAGTTGCGGAAACAGCACCGCCTCGGTTTCTACAGGCAGCGCTGAGCCGATCAGTACGGCCGGCAAGAACTCGGCGTCGTCCTCAAACAACCGCTGAAGCGCGCTGAGCTGCCGGTCGAATCCGTCGTCACGAGTTGTGAAGTAGACCGGTGTTACACGGGTTTTCATGCTCCATTCTCCATATCTATCGATGTTGTTCCGCTGGCGCATCTGGTTGCGCAACGCATCACGGCGTGAGCGCCTCAACGCCCAACTGTTCCAGCAACCGCTGCTCCCTGGGCTCAAACCGGTCGGACACAATCACGTCGAAATCCTTGACCGCGGCAAACTGCGCAAAAGACTGGGTGCCAAACTTTTCGTGATCGCAGAGCAGGAAGCGCTTGGACGCCACCGCAATCATGGCCTTCTTGGTGTCGGCCTGGTCCAGATCAGGAGTGGAGGCGCCCTTGTGCAGATCGAAGTTGTTGGCTGCCATGAACGCCTTGTCCACCAGCAGCCCCGCCAGGATGGCGCTCGACAGCGATCCCACCGCACAGCGAAACTGTTTCCGCACCACGCCCCCGATCAGTATCAGCGTGCCGTCCTGGCTGTCCGCGAGCACACGAGCGATCTCGATGTCGTTGGTTATTACCGTGAGGTCGCGCTTGTGAAACAGCAGCCGCGCCAGTTCCAGCACCGTTGTGCCGGTATCGAGTATGATGGTGTCGCCGTCGTCAATCAGAGAGAGCGCCGCATTGGCGATCATCTGCTTCTGCTGCAGGTTGTGGGTGTGGCGTTCTTGCAGCGCTTCCTCGTAGCGGGTCTTGGTGGTCACCATAGCGCCGCCGTGTGTCCGCAGCAGCAGACCGCGCCGCTCGAGCGCCCGCAGATCGTTGCGGATTGTAGCGCTGGAAACACTGAAGACTGCAGTGAGATCGTGCACGGTAGCCTTCTTGTGCTTGTGCACGTACTCGACTACCTGGGCCTGGCGCTCTTCGGCAAACACTGTGCCACCACGTTCTGACTCGCTAATCATCGGCTGCCACCTGTCTCAAGGGATACCGTAAACGGAATTCACTCTAACAGATGATAACAAACGATACGCGATTTCACAAGAAAAGAAAAAACAGCAGCGGCTTGTACGCTTCCGGTGCGCGCCTGCGGTCTACAGCCGCTCCAACAGCATAGCCTCTACCGCTGCGGCATCGATCTCCACCGGGTGCGACTTGCCGGCGGTGCCGGCGGCCACAGTGCGCACGGTCTCGGCATCAAACCCGAAGGCTGCCAGGCGCGGCACACCGATTACCTCGGTCAGACGTTCCAGCTCCTCCACCAGTGCGGCGCAGTTGCCCTCCACGGTTCCGTGGTCCTCGCCGGTCAGCAGCACCGCGGCACGCGCGTACTTCCGCCGCGCGATTGCGTGCTGCGGGTTCTCAGCATCGAGCTGTTCAAGGCTGTAGCGCAGCGCTACTGCCAGCAGAGTGCCGCAGAAGACTCCGTGCGGAATCTCGCGCGCCGCTCCGGCCGGCGATGCAGCGCCGTGCACAATACCCAGCCCGGCGTTTGCAAGGCAGATTCCCGAGAGATAGGCGGCGTAGGCCATTCCGGTACGCGCGCTAATATCGCTGCCGTTCAGCACGGCGCGCTCCAGGCAACGCCCGGCCCACAGCAGCCCGGATTCGGCCATCGCGTCGGTCAACGGCGTGGCGCCGGTTGAGACGTAGGGCTCTATCAGCTGTGTTAGCGCGTCCATGCCCGACGCTGCAGTGACCGACGGCGGGCAGCCTAGCGCAAGTTCCGGATCGATGATCGCGGCAACCGGGATGTAGTTATCATGCCGCAGCGACTTCTTGAACCCGGCGGGGCCGATTTCGCTCAGGACAGCGTTCTTGGTAGCTTCGGTTCCGGTGCCCGCGGTAGTCGGCAGCGCGTACAGCGGCAGCGACCGTCCGTCGGGAGAGCGCGTGCCGACGCCTTCGAGGTAATCTTTGATCGATCCTTCCAGATAATACCCGGCCGCAGCGGCCTTGGCGGCGTCGATGGCGCTGCCGCCGCCGATCGCTACCACCGCCTGCGCCTCGATCCCGCGCAGTCCGGCGCTAACCCGGTCCACAAAGCTCGGGCTCGGTTCTCCGGAAATCGCAAAATCCTTCCACTGCACGCGCGCTTCGGCCAACCGCGATTGCAGCTCCTGCCACGCGGCCGACCCGCGAAACGAACGTGAACCGGTTATCACGCCGATCCGTGCTACCCCGGCCGCCTTCAGCATGTCAGCCAGCCCGTTGCGTGCAGCGGGGCCCAGGATCAGCTGCGGAGTGCGCCCGATAGTAAACGGATGGATAGCCGGATGATCTCGATTCATGCCAGTGTCATTGTATGGGCAAAAGATTCACCTGTAAACCGGCATGAACTTCACATGAACCGGATCAAATCAGAAATCACGGGAAATAATTGTTGTGCCGTGGCCGAACTCAGGCTATGATGGAAGCGGTTTGCACACCAAAGCACACAAAACTCACAGTAGGAGGCGACAAGATGCGCAAAACCATGTTTATTGCCATTGCGGTGGTAATCCTGATTGCAGCACCAGCGTTCACGCAAACGGTAGTTGAAAGCCACAATTTCTCGTCAATGGGTCAGTGGGTGCCGGGTCCCGGCGACTGGTCGGTGTCCGGAAATCGATTACACCAGAACGATCCCCGGGCTCCGCTCGCGCGCGTTGACAAGCGGCTGCCCCAGGACGGTATCTACCAGATCGATTTCAATATCCGCTACGCTGACGGCGGCTACCGCAGTGATCAGGATTGGCAGAACCAGCACTTCCACGCCGGGTTTGGCGTTCAAGTCGGAGTTTCCAACCCTCCGCTGCGCGGCCGTTCCTGGGGTCTGGGAGAGAGCTATCTGCTTTGGCTCAATCTGGACACCCGCCCGGAGACACGAAGCAACGCCCCTGAACACTTCGGATTCCGGGCGCAGGTCTATGAAAGCAGGTCGAACATCGACATGAGCCTCTTGCGCAGTTCCGAAGCCCGCGCACTGCTCGGGTCTGAGCTGATGAGCGTTGACATCGCCGAGGCTCTGCAACGCGAGTTTGGCTATCGCATGAACGTGGCCGACCTGGAGCCGTTCCTCTACCGCGATATTCCAATCAGCATCCGCGTCAATACGCGTACCGGGGAGATCGGGGTCAAAGATCCCACCGCGCCGCTGCGCTTCTTCTTCTCGGTCGATCCTGCGGTACTGAGCGGCAACTACGTCGCGTTGAGGACCAACAGCCTGGCGGCCAATTTCAGCGACTTTGTGCTGACCAGCCGCTAGCAGGCAGACCCGTCCTGACAGAGGCGCAGCAGCGCCTCTGTCATTCTGGCCATGCCCGCGGTATCACGGGCGCAGTAGTCAATCACCGCTGTCTGTTCCGCAGGATTCAGCGGCCGGCCCTCGAGGAGCGCCGTCGAAAAAACGGCGTTGGCCTCGAGTCCGTTGTGGATCTTCAGGTCCTCGTAGCCGATACCGCCCAGTAGCGGCAGGATGGTTTTCATCGACAGGCTGCCACGCTGCAGATGGTGGTAGTACCAGAACTCGCGAAACGGCTGCGCAAGGTCTATAACCCGTTCAACGCAGTCTCCAAGCGCCTGCGCGGCAGCCGGCACCCAGTTGCCGAGACGCCGCAGCATACGCGCTTCAAAGTCTCGCCCGTAGACAATAATGGTACCCACAGCGCCAAGATCGTGCATGAGCTGCCCGGCGAGCTGTTCGCGGTAGTCACCGGAGGCGCTGCCACAGAAGTAAGTCTGCTCGGCCGCTGCGCCGGGCTCTGCTACCGTCTGCAGCGTATAGAGATAGGGTATGTGCTCCCATACGCGCGTATCCGGGTAAGGCGGTACCGGTAGTGAGAACGCTTCAAAGTCCAGAAATCGCAGCGGGTAACGCAGTTGTGCGGCAAACTCGCGCAGCGCAGGACGGTCCACGTGCGGCCGGGTTTGGCGGATTGCCTCGATCTGAATACGCTGTCGGGGTGTCAATGTGACGCTCTGCGGCAGTCCAAGCAGTGACTCAACCCCGGCCTGTACAAGCTCTCTGCCCTTACGTCTGGCAAGAAACAGCGTTCGCGGATCATCCACAGCCAGCGTTGCCGCGGCCTCAGCGCTGCAGTACCTGCACTGCCCGCACGCCTGCAGTTCATCCGCTTCAACAAGGGCTGCATCGGCGCTGATTGCCACTATCTGCTGCAGCGCCGACTGAACTTCGGGCAGCAGCCGCCGTGCCGCCACGGTGATATCATCACAGATCAGCAGTTCAGCGGCGCACAGCTGTAACCCTCGAACGTACTCCTTGCGCGGGTGATAGAGCAGCAGGCTCTGAACACGGCGACCGCTCGCCTCGGCGGCGGTGAGTGCAAAGGACGCATCCAGAACGTAGTTACGTTTGCGCCAACTGCCGAGGCGCACCAGCGCAACCACCGCTTGCCCGTCATCGGTTGTTGCAACCAGATCAGCGTTGGCCCGAATTCCGTCGGCGCGAAACTCGACGTCGTGCTCCACTGTCCGGTATGAGAGGTGGTTTGGCAGCTGCACAGCGCGAAGATGCCGCGCCAGCGCGTTGCGGCAGCGCCGGCGGTAACCGTCCGCAGTAGCCGCCGGCGTAGCTGTTCTGCCGAGGCGCTGCTCGCGGAAGCCGCGCGGACAGCTCAGAAAAGCGCTGAACTGTTGGAGGTCGATCTCACACGCGTGCCCTGCCGCCCTGGTCAGTGTTCACTCCTCGGTCTCACCAGGCGGTGTGTATCGATTGCAATTTGCAGCTCTTCATTGGTAGGAACCACAACGATGTCAACCGGCGAGTAGTCGCGCGATATCAATCCCTGCCGCGGACCGTTCTCGAGGTTGCGCCGGTAGTCCATCACAATGCCGATGTTCTCCAGCCGATTACAGATCCTCTCGCGCATACGCGTACCGTACTGCCCAATTCCTCCGGTAAATACCAGGATATCGACCTTGACCAGATTGGCCGAATAACCGCCGATGTACTTGCGGATGCGGTACGCGAAAACTTCCAGCGCGTCGAGCGCATTGCGGTCACCGCGCTCGGCGGCGTCTTCGAGATCACGCAGATCATTCGATATGCCCGAGAGACCCAGCAGCCCGCTCTGCTTGTTGAGCATATTGTTCAGCTCAGCCGCGCTGTAGCCGCGCTCCAACAGGTAGAAGATGATCGCGGGATCGATATCTCCGCTGCGCGTCCCCATCATCAGCCCCTCGAGCGGGGTGAATCCCATGGAAGTATCCACCGATACACCGTTACGGATCGCGGTGATCGAGGCGCCATTGCCGAGATGACACGAGATCACGTTGGTGTTTTCCGCCGAGCGCTTCATGAACTTGACCGCCTCGTTCGCTACGTAGCGGTGGCTGGTCCCGTGAAAACCGTAGCGCCGGATCTTGTGCTTCTCGTAGAGCTCGCGTGGCAGCCCGTAGAGATACGCCGCCGGACTGAGCGTCTGGTGAAACGCAGTATCAAAGACCGCCACTTGCGGGATCCCCGGCAGGGCCTTCATCGCTTGCTGGATTCCGGTCAGGTTGGCCGGATTGTGCAGCGGCGCCAATTCGATGTTCTCTTCTATTGCAGCCAGCACCGCATCATCAATAACCACCGATCCGGCGTAGTTCTCACCACCGTGTACTACGCGGTGCCCCACTCCTGCTATGCCGTCGAGATTATCCACTACACCGGCTTTGTCGTCCGTCAGCGCTTCGATCACTGCCGCTATCGCCGCCTGGTGATCGGGCATCGGCTGTTCACGCCGATAGTGCCCGTTAATCGACTCCTGGTTTATCTCGCCACTGGATCCGCCAATCCGCTCAACCTGTCCGCGGCCAACGCTGGACCGTTGGGGCATCGCATACACCTCGTACTTGAGCGAGGAACTACCGCAGTTGATCACCAGGATATCGTCTGACTGGGCTCGACTCTTGGCCATAGCGACAGTGTATAATCAATAGCACAATAGGTAAACGGCGTCTCACTTGTGGCAGCCTGACGGCTGTGATAGCATCGACAGCATGCCGTCGCAGCTCGCGCACCTGGTTTTTTCCGTCCAGAGTATCGGCGCCGCTTTTGACCACGCCCCGGTAGCACTGGACTCTCCCTACGTTGGCTTCGGCGCACAGGGGCCCGATGTATTCTACCACAACCGTCGCCGCAAACCGTCCGGGCTGGAATACGGCGCGCTGCTGCATCGCCGCGGCTACGGCAGCGCGGTAGCCGCGCTGGTACGCTATGCGCGTGACAACCAGCTGCGGCTGGAATCCGACTACGGCGCCTATGTGCTCTCCTTCGCCACACACGCGCTGCTGGACCGCTTCATACACCCGTTCATTAACTACTTTGCCGGCTGGGGCGCCCGGCGCACAACCGCTCCGCAGGCGCTGCCGTTCCAGCTGCACGCCTACTTCGAGCGCGTACTGGACTGTCTGCTGCTCGAGCGCTTCTGGAGCCGTAACGCAGCCGGCTTTGATTTTGCGGCTGCCTTTGACTGCGGAGACGATCTTCCGCCACCGATTGCCGCCGGATTGACCGCCGCACTGTCTGCGGTTACCGAACGCGCAGCGCGCGATCCGCAGCTGGCTGACCGTTTGCGCAATGCCTACCTCGACTCGCTGGGATTCTACCGGACCACCAACATGGTTGACGCTGCGCGCCTGCGTTCGATGATACAGCAGGTGAACGATCCGCAGCGGCTGGCTCGCTGGCTGAGCCTGATCCATCCGCTGGAGCTCCCGGCGGACATCGATCTGACCAACGAGGCGCACGGCGGCTGGTATCACCCGTGCGGCAACGGCGAGCCGCGACACGAGTCCTTCTGGGATTTGTGGCGCGCTGCGCTGCAGCACGCCCCGGCGGTCCTGCAGGCGGTTGCGTCAGCCTGGAGCGGCAACATTGACCCGGATTCGCTCATCCAGATCGTCGGCAACCAGAATCTCAGCGACGGCCGCCACGTGGGGCATCCATGCCGCAAGCGGAGATGCAATCCCCTGCCGCTGGCAGACCACCTGACCCGGCTGGTTGGCGAACGCGCGCAGCGGTTACTCAGCGTCGAATCTGCAGTAACTCGTTCAGCAGATCGCCCAGAAGATTGAAGCTGAATACAGTAAGCCCGATCGCCAGCCCCGGATAGAACGCCAGCCACGGTGCGTCAAAGAGGTAATTACGCGCGTTGCGCAACATCAGCCCCCAGCTTGGCTGCGGCGGCTGAGCGCCGAGTCCCAGGAACGACAGGGAAGCTTCAATGACTATTGCCAGCGCAAAGGCTACAGTGCACTGCACCACAATCTTGGGCAGCATATTGGGTAACAGGTGCACCGCAACAATGCGCCGCAGCGGAGTTCCCAACGCGTAAGCCGACATGACGTAGGGTTCGTGTTTGAGCGTCAGCGTTTCAGCGCGGATAATACGCGCGAAGAGCGGACTGAAGATCACCCCAATGGCAGCCATGACCTGCGCCAGACCGTAGCCAAAGACACTGACAACCGTGATCGCCAGCAGAACGGTAGGAAACGACAGCACCGCATCCATCAGCAGCATCAGAGCGTTGTCAACCGGCCCCTCCAGCAGCCCCGCTGTCAGTCCGATAACGAGTCCTATCGCCAGTGCGATGCCTACCGACACCAGCCCGACCAGCAGCGCCGCCCGCGCGCCGTAGATGATGCGCGACAGCACATCACGGCCAAAATCGTCAGCCCCCAGCGGATAGGCCGGAGAGCCGGGAGGAGCAAAGCGCGCCGGGAGATCCTGCAGCAGCGGATCGGCCGGCGCGAGTAGCGGCGCGGCGGCCGCCGCTGCGGATAGAACCACAATGTAGCCCACGGTGAGCCAGAGCAGGATTCGAGCGGCTGTCTCGGTTTGTGGTTTCATCGGCATTGGCCCACCGTTTACCGATGAAGCTCAACGCAGGCGCACGCGGCGCAGATCGTAGGTATCAAGCTTGGCATCCATGTGAAACCCCGTGACGTTTTCGCGCATCGCAATATGGCGGTAATTCGACCCGACAAATACAAACGGAACCTCCACAGCCAGCAGCTCAAGTACGTCGCGGTAGAGCTCGCGGCGCTGATCAAAATCCGCCTCCTGACGCGCGGCACGGATGTTCTCGGCCGCCTGCGGATGGGTCCATCCAACGTAGTTGTCATCGTTCTCAAACATCGAAAGCCGGCTGTCGGGGTCGAGCTTACCGGTATGCCCTATCACCGTCAGGTCGAAGTTTCCCGCAGCGTAGACGTCCGACAGCCAGGTTGACCAGTCGACCAGCCGGATCTGCACATCGAGCCCGACCCGCGACAGCATCTGCTGGTACATCTCTCCGGCACGTACGTGCGGTTCGTAGTTCTGCGGCAGCACGAGATCCAGGGTGCGGTTCTGCGGCGCGGCCTCGGCAATCAGCTGCCGCGCGCGGTCGGGGTGGTGTGGATAGCGGTCGGTGAAGTCTACGTAGTAGGGGTCACCGTAGTCCATGAACGTTCCGATCACTTCACCGCCGGCGTAGGCAACATCGAGAATGGCCTGCTTGTCCACCGCGTGGTTGATTGCCTGGCGTATTCTCAACTCCGACAACGGCTCGCGTCGCGTGTTGATCGCCAGCACCATCACCAGCGAAGAGAGTCCAACATCGAGCTTGGTTCGCGGATCCTGTTCGATCCGCGCGATGTCGGTGGGACCGACCATGTCGATAATGTCCAGATCGCCGGTCAGCAGCCCCTGCACCTGAACCGCAACTTCGGTAATGATGTTGAAGTTAACCCGGCTGAGCTGCGGCGCCTGCGGCATCCAGTAATCCTCGTTGCGTGTCAGTGTTATCCGATTGTCGCGAATCCACTGTTCGAAACGGAATGGTCCGGTCCCCACCGGCCGGGCGGCAAAATCGTGCTGTGCGTCAATCAGTCTCTGCGGCAGAATGGCACTCCAGCCGGTGGCCAGGGCAGACAGCAACGGTGAATAGGGTTGATCGAGCACAAACTCCACGGTACGACGGTCCGGGGTGCGGATTTCGCGCAACGCCGCGAGCTCCTTGGCGTGCGGCGATCCAAAGGCCGGCTCCAGCAGCCGCTCAAAGCTGGCCGCTACGTCGGCTGACGTCAGCGCATCACCGTTATGGAACACGACGTTGTCGCGCAAACGAAAGGTCCAGCGCAGGTTATCCTCGGACACCCGCCATGACTCGGCAAGCGCCGGCACAATGCGGCCGTCCTGGTCGGGTTCTACCAGCGTATCGTAAACGCTCCTTAACACCTGGAACGTAAGCGTTCCCTCGGTTGCCTGCGGATCGAGCGTGTTGGGGTTGCCGGATAGCGCAAACTGCAGCGTCTCCGCCTGCTCCGCCGCGGCTTCTGAACCACCGCCGGCGTACATCGCCGCAGGCGCAAGGGCTACCAATACCACCAACAGTAATCTCTTCATCTATATCCTCCCCGGTCTGACATCCAACAGCCTGGGTGCATTGTCAAAAAGCATCTGGGTGTAGGGGTCGCGCGGCTGTGCAATCACCTCGGCTGCATCACCCATCTCGACGATTCGACCGTCTTTCATCACCGCAATCGCGTCACTCACGTAGGCAACCAGATTGAGGTCATGCGATATGAAAAGATACGTAAGAGCAAGCCGTTGTTTCAAGTCCAGCAGCAGATTAATGATCTGCGCCTGAATTGACACATCCAGACTCGAGACCGGTTCATCGAGTATCAGAAACCGCGGATCCATCGCCAGTGCACGCGCGATGATGATGCGCTGACGCTGTCCACCGGAGAACTGCTGCGGATTGTCGCGTGCGCGTCGTGACGCAATGCCGACCATCTCCAGCAGCTCGGCGACCCGTCGCTCGCGCGCGCGCCGCGGGAACCCGCGATTACGCAAGCCCTCGGCGACGCTGGAGGCGATGCTCAGACGTGGGTTGAGCGCAGCGTAGGGATCCTGCACCACAATCTGGGCTCGATGACGGAACTGTCTCATTTGAGAACGCGAAAGCAGCGCCGGATCGAGTCCGTCGATCATTACGCTGCCCGCAGTCGGCGGATCGAGATAGAGCATCGCTCGCGCAAGGGTGCTCTTGCCGCTGCCGGACTCCCCCACCAGGCCCAGAATGGTGTTGTGCCGGACGGCCAGCGATACATCGTCCACCGCGCGCACAACGCGCGCACGGCGCTTGAGCAACCCGGCGGCGTAGTGTACTTTGCTCAGTCCCTCGACGCGTACCAGCTCATCCATCGTGCAGACTCCCGCAGATCAGCTGCTCGGCAAAGTGGCAGGCGCTGCGCCGCTGCGAACCATCTGCATCCTCACTCAGACGCAGCGGCGGCACCTCGACGCGGCAGCGATCGGCAGCCATAGGACAGCGCGGCGCAAACGCACAACCGGCGGGAACGTCCTGTGGATCGGGTACGCTTCCGCGTATAGCCGCCAGCCTTTCGCCACGGCGTGCGGGGTCCGGAGTGGCTGCAATCAGTCGGTCGGTATAGGGATGGTGCGCACAGCTGAATAGCTCACGGCTGGTCGCCTGCTCGACGATGCGTCCGGCGTAGAGAACCGAGACATCGTCGGCAAACCCGCGCACCAGCGGTAGATCGTGCGATATGAACAGGATTGCGGTGCCCAGCTCTCGGCGCACGCGGTCGAGAAGCGCCAGAATCTGCGACTGGATGGTCACATCCAGCGCGGTTGTCGGTTCATCGGCAATCAGGACCTCGGGACGGCAGGCAATCGCCGAGGCAATTGCAACGCGCTGCTTCATGCCGCCGGAAAGCTCATGCGGGAACGAGCGCAGCACTTCGCGTCCGTTGAGCTCCACCATATCGAGCAGCGAACGCGCCTGCAACAGCGCCTCCCGGCGCTCGAGGCCGTTGTGGTAGCGCAGAACCTCGGCCACCTGAGAGCCGACGCGCATGGTGGGATTCAGGTGCTTGTCGGGTTGCTGAAAAACCATCGCAATTCGTTTACCTCGAATCGCACGCAGGCTGCGTGCCGGCAGCGAGAGTAGATCCGTATCGTGAAACAGAATCCGCCCGCCGCAGGTCGCGCTGCGCGGCAGAAGGCCCAGCACGGCCTTGGCGCTGACGCTCTTGCCCGCGCCCGACTCACCCACCAGCGCGTGAACCGATGCGGCCCGCAGCGTGATGTCAACCCCGCGCACTGCGCGAATCGGACTGCCGCTTCCGCCAAAGCTGACCGTGAGCGCTTCAAGACGCAGTACCGCCGCCGGGTCACCGCGTGCAGTTGACTCCATCAACCCACCCGGATGCGCGGATTGATAACCGCGTACAGTACGTCAGCGGCGAAATTTGTTACCGAGAAAACCAGGGCCACAAACACCACACCCCCCTGAATGACCGGGAAATCGCGCCCATGAATTGCCGAAAGGAACAGGCGCCCGAGCCCGGGTAACGAGAATACCTGCTCGATGATGACCGCCCCTCCGAGCAGATAGCCAAACTGAATCCCGGCAATGGTGATAACCGGCAGCAGCGCGTTACGCAGCGCATGGCCAAAAACCACGCGCTGCATCGAGAACCCCTTGGACTCGGCGGCCAGCACGTACTCTTTCTCGAGCTCTTCGGTCACTGATGATCGAACAAAGCGCACCAGCACCGCAGCGCGCTCGGTAGCCAGGGCTATCACCGGAAGCACCCAGTGAGCCGCCGTGCCCGCGCCAAACAGAGGAAACCAGCCCAGCCGCACCGAGAACAGCAGCAGTAGCATGATTGCCAGCCAGAACCCGGGAATTGCCATGCCTACCTGCGCAAACAGAAGTCCCAGTCCATCCCAGATTGTCCAGCGCTTGACCGCCGCCAGCACGCCGATCGGGATAGCCAGCAGCAGTGCCAGAACGAACGAGAGCAACGCAAGCATCGCGGTCAACGGAAATCGCTGCAGGATCAGGTCGATCACCCGGTCGTTGGAGAAGAACGAGGTGCCGAAATCCAGGCGCAGACTGGCCCACAGCCAGCTTCTGTACTGAGCACCCAGCGGCTGATCGATTCCCAGCCGCGCGCGCACGGCACGGACCTGCTGTTCGCTGGCCTCCATGCCCGCGACGGTACGCGCCGGATCACCGGGAATGACGCGGATCGTAACAAAAACGATAGTTGAGATCAGAAACACGGTAAGAGCCAGGCGCCCTGCCCGTTTGAGGACCAGCTCGATTATCGCCATGGCAGAGTTCCAGGCGGATAGCGGCTACTTGAGCGAATGCAGGATCCGCTCCAGCACCTTCTGGCGGTCCAATGGTTTAACGATGTAGTTCTTTGCGCCGATCATCAGCGAGTTCTTGACCAGGTCGTTCTTGCCGAGCGCGCTGATCATCACTACCCGTGCATCTTTGTCGAAGTCCATGATCTGCTGCAGCGCGGTCACGCCGTCCATCCTGGGCATGGTAATATCCATGGTTACCAGGTCGACTTTGGGGTGCAGTTCCTTGAACTTTTCCACGCCGGCCTGGCCGTCAGCGGCGGTGCCAACCACCTCGAAGCCGGCTGAGGTGAGAATCTGGCTCAGCTGTTTTGCCACGAACATGGAATCGTCTACAATCAGAACCCGATAGGCGGTTCCGTCGGGCTTGAGTCCCTCGGGATCCTTCTCGTTCATGGCCGGAAAGTCGCCCTTACTCTTCATCGTCCGCGAGCCTCCGCTACAACTTATAGCGGAAAACGTCGAACAATTCAAGGATCGTGTGTGGGGGCCGGCGTGCTACAGAAAAACGGTGCGGCCTCGGGGCCGAACCCGAGACTCGCACCTGCCAGATCTTGAGGTTTTTACCTTCGTTTTTACATGACATTTTTACTTATTCGGCTACCACTATTCCACAGAACCTATTGCACAGATCGTATAGCACAATGCGTGCCAAGACAGTCAGAGAACTCTAATTTCATACGAAACATAAAGATAGACGATAAGAAACCGGGTTGAGCGACCGTGAAAGCCTATGCATGCTGCATAGCAAAAGCGCGTTATTTGTGTAACTTACTGCAATCAAAAGATTTAGAGCTGAATGCGAAACGCATAGCTATGCGTTTCGCATAGGATCTGGTGCGGTTGCTACGATGACTGCTTGAATCTGCGGCTGAGCGTTGATTGCGAGACGCCGAGCAGGCGCGCCGCAATCGACTGGTTGCCCTGTGCCCTGACCATCGCCTCGTTGAACAGGAAATCCTCTGCTTCGCGCAGCGTTGGGAGCCGCTCGCCAAACGCCAGCGGCTGGTCGCCCTCGGCAGCCGCGACCTCCGAGTGTGCTCCGCTCTGCTCTTCGATGTAGGAGCGAAACACCGATAGCGACAGAATACCGCTGCTGTGGCGGCTCATCGCGTCGTAGATCATCGACTGAAGTTCGCGCACGTTGCCGGGAAACTGGTAGTTGGCAAGCAGTGTATAGAGCTCTTTGGGTACGGTCGGTTTCTTCTTGTCCAGCGTCTGCGAGCTCTCCTCCAGAAAGTGCTGTACCAGCAGCGGGATGTCTTCCAGCCGATGGCGTAGTGGCGGCAGATGAACGTGATGCGCAATCAAGCGGTAGTAGAGATCCTTGCGAAAGGCGCCGCTCTTCTGCTCGGCATTCAGATCGGCGTTGGTAGCGGCAATAACGCGGGCGTCACTGGATTGCGGCTTGTCGGCGCCGAGAGGATAGTACTCGCGCTCCTGTAACAGCCGCAGTAACTTGACCTGTGAGCCGAGTTCAAGATCCCCGATTTCATCCAGAAAGAGTGTTCCTCCCGATGCCTGTTCGATCAAGCCGGGCCGATTACTGTCGGCCCCGGTGAACGCCCCTCTGCGATGACCAAAAAGCGTGTCGGAGAACATGGTATCATCGAGCCCCGAGACGTTGACCGGCACAAACTCGCCGCCCTTCTGCGACAGATCGTGGATCACGCGCGCCACCAGCTCCTTGCCGGTACCGCTCTCACCGGTAATCAGCACGGCCTTGGGGCTGCCGGCTACCGCCTCCATATAGCGGAACAGTTTCTGCATCTGTGGGCTTTCAGTGACAATCTCACGAAACGCCTCCGGGCGCTTAAGCCCGCTTCCACCGTCGGCGGTGGACAGAATGTGCACCTCGTCCTGCAGCTCGCGTATCTTCAGTGCGTGTCTGACCGCGGTCACCAGCCGGTTGCGATCAACCGGCTTGGCCATGAAATCGAAGGCTCCGATCTTCATGCACTGCACCGCGGTGTCGACCTTGTCTTCACCGGTGAGAATGACTACCGGGATTTCGGGAAACCCGGATGTGATCTCCGGCAGCAGCTCCTGCCCGGAGATATGCGGCATGTTCAGATCGAGCAGGATTACCGCAACCCGGTGGGACTGCAGCGTATCCATCACCCGCCGAGAATCATCGCACAGCAGAAGGTTATCGAAATCGTGCTCGCGCAGGATGGTAGCGTAGAGCTCGGATGCAACGATATCGTCATCTACGATCAGAATTGCCGGACTTTCGACGGCTGTAGCTACACTCATATTCTCTCTATAATTATCGGTCGATTACCCAATTGGTCAAGCAGCCTGAACGAAATCGGCTCGTCTTGACAGCGGCGCGGGTGCGCCGTATTGTGTAGCCCATCATCTCAGCAGAAGGATAACGATACTGCATGCGTATTCGATACAACGCTCCGGTTACACTCACCTACGCCTTGCTATCGGTGGCTGTTCTGGTGGCCGACATGCTCAGCGGACGCGCTTTGACGGCCGGCTTTTTTTCCATCGGTCCTTCACTCGATTTTGGCAATCCGATCCAGTGGCTGCGGCTGATCACGCACGCCATAGGACACGCCGACTGGACACACCTGATAAGCAACTTTGCCTTCATCCTGCTGCTGGGACCAATTCTGGAAGAGAAGTACGGTTCAGCCGGCATCTTCTTCATGATGCTGCTGACTGCGTTGATTACCGGGCTGCTCAACGTGCTGTTACTTTCTACCGGGCTGCTGGGCGCCAGCGGCGTAGTGTTCATGATGATCCTGCTGATATCGTTCACCAACATCCGCCAGGGTGAGATTCCGTTGACCTTCATCCTGGTCGTGGTACTCTACCTGACGCGGGAGGTTGTGACTTCGGTGCGGCAGGAGAATATCTCGCAGTTTGCCCATATCATCGGCGGAATCTGTGGCAGCCTGTTCGGATTCTGGCGGCCCGGCAAAACCCGCTAGAAGAAGCAGCTGCACGCTGAGAAGGAAACCCGCATGTTCTCGAGACTGGAGCATATAGAGCAGCAGTATCAGGATCTCGAACGCAAGATCTCGGATCCCGAGATCCACAAGGATCCTAACCGCTACAAGACTTTGATGCAGGAGCACTCGCACCTCTCTGAGCTGATCGATTGCTATCGCAGATATAGCTCGCTGCAGAGCGAACTGAGCGGCGCGCGTGCGATGGTGGAAGCTGAAGCAGATTCCGAGCTGCGCGAGATGGCGCGCGATGAGGTCCAGCGCCTCGAAGAGCAGGAGCGCAGCCTCGAACGTGAACTCAAGCTGTTGCTGGTGCCCAAGGACCCATTGGATGAGAAGAGCAGCATCATGGAGATCCGCGCCGGCACCGGTGGGGATGAAGCCTCGCTGTTTGCCGCCGACCTGTACCGTATGTATCAACGCTACGCCGAACAGAAAGGCTGGAAGACCGAACTGATGGCTGCCAGCGAAACCGAGGTTGGCGGCTTCAAGGAAGTGATCTTCTCTATCAACGGCAAGCAGGTCTTCGGCAGCCTGAAGTACGAAAGCGGCGTGCACCGGGTACAGCGCGTCCCAACAACCGAGTCCAGCGGCCGCATCCACACCTCGGCGGTAACCGTAGCCGTGCTGCCGGAGGCTGAAGACACCGATGTCCAGATCAATGCCGAAGAGCTGCGGGTCGATGTCTTTCGTTCCTCGGGCCCCGGTGGCCAGAGCGTCAATACCACCGACTCCGCGGTGCGCGTAACCCATATTCCCAGCGGCCTGGTTGTCACCTGTCAGGATGAAAAATCACAGCACAAGAACAAGGCAAAAGCGCTGCGCGTTCTCAAGGCGCGGCTCTACGAAGCCGAAGAGCAGCGCAAGAACGCCGAACGCGCCAACGCACGCAAGAGCCAGATCGGTTCCGGAGACCGCTCCGAGCGCATTCGCACCTACAATTTCCCGCAGAATCGTGTGACCGACCATCGGATCAACCTTACGCTATATAAGCTGGAGTCCGTTCTGCAGGGCGAACTAGACGAAACGGTAGAAGCGCTCAAGCTCAGCGACCGCGAGGAGAAACTCCAGGAGCAGAATGGTTAGCCTGGAAGGCCGCACGATCCGCGCCGCCCTGCGTTCGGCGAGCGCGGCGCTCCACCGCAACGGGATCGAAACGCCGTGGCTCGATTCAGTTGTGCTGCTGTGCCACGCGCTGCAGATCTCCAAGGAGCGCCTGTTCGCTCGCCTGGATGACCCGCTGCACGCCTCGCCGCTGCACAGCCTCACCGACGCCGTCAACCGGCGCCTTGCCGGCGAACCGGTATCCTACATTCGCGGCATCAAGGAGTTCTACGGCCGCGAGTTCAGTGTGGATAGGCGCGTCATGGTACCGCGGCCGGAAACCGAGACACTGGTGGAAACCGCTCTCGAGCTCATAGATGCCGACCCGACCATAACCCGCGTGCACGACTGCTGTAGCGGAAGCGGCTGCGTAGCGGTGACGCTGGCACTGGAGCGCCCGCAGCTCCAGCTCTCCGCCAGCGATGTCTCGCAGGCGGCGCTCGAGGTCTGCAGTGCAAACGTGCGCCATCTGGCAGCGGGGAGCGTGGAGGTCTACCACAGTGATCTGCTGCAGAGCGTTCCCGGGCGCTTTGACCTGATAGTTGCAAATCCGCCCTACGTGACCGATGATGAAGTAGACAGCATGCTGCGGTCCGGATGGCCGGAGCCGGAGGTATCTCTGGCCGGCGGACCCGATGGTCTTAGGCTGATACGGCGGCTGGCGGCCGAGTCTATAGATCATCTGGGTATGAATCGTTATCTTGTTCTTGAAGGTGCGTTCGACCAACGCGCGTCGGTGTTCAACGTATTCCACCACAGCGGGTTGCGCGACGTTGATTCCCGGGCGGATCTGGGCGGACGCGACCGAGTGTACCTGGGCCGAAGGATCGCGAAAGAAGATGATTCAGACACTGGGGGAGTTTAGAAGAAAGATCCTCATGTATTCGCCGTCGGAGCAGCAACAGGTGCTGCGCGCCACCGAACTGTCCGAAAAGCTGCACCAGGGACAGCTCCGCGACTCAGGCGATCCCTACTTCATCCACCCGCTGCAGGTAGCCGACATCCTCATAGATCTCAAAATGGACGCCGCCACCGTGACCGCCGCGCTGCTGCACGATGTGCTCGAGGATACCGCAAAGAGCCGCGCCGACTTACGCAAGGAGTTCGGGCGCCAGGTAGAACAGCTGGTCTTTGGCGTCACCAAGATCTCAACGGTCAAAGCCAAGCACAAGAACGTCCAGGAGACCGAGACCATTCGCAAGATGCTGTTTGCAATGGTCAAGGACATTCGCGTGATACTGATAAAGCTGGCAGACAAGCTGCACAACATGCGCACGCTGGAATTCAAGAGCGAGGAAGTACGACGCCGCCAGATTGCGCAGGAGTGCCTGGACATTTACGCCCCACTTGCCGGAAGGCTCGGTATTTCGTGGATCAAGGACGAGCTCGAAGACCTGGCGCTCAAGAACCTGCACCGCCAGAGCTACGACCAGATCAAGGCGTTTGTGTCGCAGAAACGCGATGCGCGATCAGGTTATCTGCAGCGGGTGGAAGCAGCAATTCTGGAAGCCGCTGAACGTGAACAGGTCAAACTGGAGGTTGAAGCGCGCGCCAAGCATTTCTACTCGATATACCAGAAGATGCGGCGGCGCAGCAAGTCAATAGACGAGATCTACGACCTGCTGGGTCTGCGTATTCTGTGCTCCACAGAGAGCGAGTGCTACACCGTACTTGGCATTGTACATCGACTGTGGCCGCCGATCGAGGGGCGCTTCAAGGACTACATCGCAATGCCCAAGGCCAACCGCTACCAGAGCCTGCACACCACCGTGCTGGGCTTTGACGGCAAACTGCTCGAGATCCAGATTCGCACCCACGACATGCACCAGACCGCCGAGTACGGGATTGCAGCGCACTGGCTCTACAAGGAAGGACGCAGCACAGACGGCATACCGCGCCATGACCTGGCGATCATCTCACGCGTGAGAGATCTCAACGGAATGAAGATCACCTCCGGCGAGTTTCTCGACGAGATCAAGCGCGAGATCCTCAAAGACTCGATCTACGTCTTCACGCCCAAGGGCGAGGCGATCCAGCTGCCCAAGGGCGCCACCGCAATCGATTTTGCCTATCATATCCACACCGAGATCGGCCATCACACCGTTGGCGCCAAGGCCGACGGCAACATCATACCGCTGCGCGAACCGCTGAAAAACACCCAGGTGATCGAGATTCACACCTCGCCCAATGCCCATCCGCACGTAAACTGGCTGCGCTACGTGCGTACCACACGGGCTCGCTCCAAGATCCGCAACTGGCTCAACCGGCACGATGACAGCCTGATCATCGACCGCAGCATCGTTGCTCGCAGGAAAGAGGCGCCACCAGCGCCGGTTACACCACAAACCGAAGACGAGAGGGAGATTGAACCGGGAGCAACCCACATCCTCGACCCGACCAAAGTCGGTGTGCGCATCGGCAACGAGCGCAACATGATGATACGCTTTGCCGGCTGCTGCAACCCTACAATCGGCGATCCGATTGTAGGCTACATCTCTCGCGGCCGCGGCATCATTGTGCACCGGCGCGATTGTTCCAACGTCAAGCACATCGCAGACTTCCCCGAGCGAACCATTGACGTGGAGTGGGAAACGGTTTCGCCGCGCGAGACGCGTCGCTTCAGAGTGGTGGCACGGCGTACCTCGGACCTGTTCTCCGAGATCGAGGGCGCCGTGCGCAAGTACCACGGACACCTGATCGAAGGTCGGCTGGAAGAGAACGAGGCCGGCAACCTGGAAGCGTACTTCACCATGGAGATCGATCGGCGTGAAGACTTCAAAACGGTCATGAAGAGTATCCGTACTGTGCCGTCGGTGATGAGCATCAGCGACGCGTCCGTGAATTCGAGCACCACCGCGCGCTCGTAGTTCGCTACCGGACGCGGTCTCGCTGTCGCGAGCGGTGGTTGTGCTCAATAGCGGCGATACGGTAGTCTATACCAAAACAGGTTCCGCAAAACCGCGCAGGAAAGTGAGGCGCTGAGCATGATCGAGCACGTCGGCATTCTGGGATTTGGCAACATGGGCG